>JAHWJF010000296.1 GCA_019348515.1 Chloroflexota bacterium
AGTTGTGCTCGACGCTGCCGACGTTGGTCACCTCGAACGTCGTCTCGCCCGCCGGCAGTTCGGCCGGCATGTCGATGGCGAACTCGAACAGCGACACCGCCACGGTCTCGCCCATCGCGCTGGCCGCCGGCGTTGCGTCCGCATCGGTCGCGCCCGGCGTCGCCATCCCGGTCACTTCCGGTGTCGCCATTCCGGTCTCGCTCGGCACCACCCGCCAGATGGCGCCGGTGCCCGGGCGGGGCAGCAGGCCCACCGTCGTCGACTCGATGATGCCGAGGTCGGCGACGTAGAGCGCGCCGTCGTCGGCGACGGCTAGGCCGACCGGCCGCGCCACGGTCCCGGTCGGTTCATGCGGGTGCGGGTTCTGCAGCAGCGTGGTGACTTCACCGCTCTCGGGGTGGACCGTATAGACCGCGTGACCGCGGTGCTCGCCGGGCATCCCGGTCACCGGGGCGAAGTCGCCGTGGCTGGCCACCAGGAGATGGCCCCCCATCTCGCCCCAACTCTCCGGGGCAACGGCTCCCTGCCCCGTCGCGGTGTGGGGTGCCAGCGTCGCCACTGGCTCCGGCGGTGCATCTTCGCCGCCGAGCAGCGCGTCATGGTTACCGAGGATGAAGCCGAGCGGCTGCGGCCCCTCGGCGGCGAAGCGCTCATCGGTGACCGGGATCCCGGCGAAAAAGTCCGGGTAGCCGTACCAGGTCCCGGCGTCCGCCTCCTCCAGCCGGTAGATGGCGTCTGGCACGTTCTCGATCGGCCGGCTGCCGCGAGCGTCCGGGCCGTTGTCGATCACCCAGAGCGCACCCTCCTCATCGAAGACCACGCCGTACGGGTTGCGCAAGCCCCAGACGAAGACCTCCAGAGTCCCGACCGGGTCGGCCGGCTGGAAGCGCAGCACCGCCCCGTTGCAGGGAACGGCCCCCGGCACGACCGTGCCCGGATCCAGCGCCACCCCGAACGGCTGATAGGGGCTGGTCAGCGCCAGGTCGTTCGGGTCCGGCGTCAGCACGTTCGGGCTCTCGAAGGGCATGCCGGCGAGGGTGACGTCCTCGCAGGGCGTATCACTGAATTCGGGGAACAGGGGCAGCCAGCCCATCAGGGCGTTGTCCGGGCCGACGACCATACTGTTGGTGGCCGTGCCTTGACCGAAGTAGACCCAGCCGTCCTCACCAAAGGCGAGCTGGTTGTTCTGGTGGTCGCCCAGGCTGGGCAGGCCCGTGATCAGCGGGGTGACGGCCCCGGTGGTGAGATCGACGGTGACGATGCCGCCGGCATGGGCTAGCCAGAAGGCCCCGTCCGGGCCGAAGGTGATGTCGGTGATCGGCCCTTGCAGCCCCGCGGTCGCGGCGTCAACGACGGGGGCCACGGTGCCATCCGGGTTGACCACGACGACCTGCCCCGGCGTGCCCCCAAAGCCGGAGAGGGCGGCGAAGATGGTGCCGTCATCGGCGATGGCGATGGCGTCCGGGAAGTTCAGCCCCCCGGCGACGAGTTCGAGATCAAAGCCCTCGGGCAACCCGACATCCGTGGCGGTCGTCTCGCGCTGCAGCGTCTGGTAGGTGAGCAGCCCCCCCTCGGTGCTGAGGTCGAGCATCGGCTCGGGTGTCGCCTCCTGCGCAAGCGTTGAGAGCGGGAGGGCAAGGAGCAGAAGTGCGAGCGCGATAAGGGCGTGCATGTACTGGCGCATGATTCCCCTCCTGGATGTGCTGAACGGCTGGCGGGACGGCCAAATGGAGCGCTGCACCGCCGACGAGGCGGCTTGCCCCTCATGCCGTTGGCGTCGCCATTGCGCCTGGGGCCGGCTCGTCGGGATCGTTCGTGTTCCCCTCGGGCAACTCGAAGACGAATCCCTCGACGTAGGGGTCCGACTGCCCGTTCATGAAGGCCATCGCCGTCTCGGCGTAGAACTGCCGTGCCTCTTCGACGCTTCTCTGACCGGTGGCAACGTCGTTGGCCAGATTGATCGCCAGGAAGTTCATCGGCTCTTTATCACAGCGGGCGGAGATTTCGCCTTTGGTCCGCTCCACGATCACGCTGCCGTCGTACTGCGCGAGCTCGTCAAACATCTCGGGTGGAGCTTGGTAGTCGATGAACTGTTCGAGCAGGTCGGGGTGCGGCATCGGGAAGTCGTGCGGCACCGTATCGCGATAAAGGATGGTGCGCTTCCACGGCCCGTTGTTGAACCAGATGAGGCGGCTGGGAGTCGCTTCCTGGGGAGGTCCGTACTGCTCTATCACCGTCTGCGCCACCTCGCGTGGGACGTCCGGCCAGGCGCTGACGATCTCCTCAACGGCCTGCATCTCCAGCGCCGCCGGCGTCCCTTCTTGGGCGGCTGCTGAGGTGAGGCGCGCAGCGACAGTGGTCCCCGCCAAGGCGCCAGCGATCTTGGTAAGGTCACGGCGGTTCACGTTTTTAATCATCGGCTCCTCCTCTGCGAGCACGACCGAACTGCGTTGACGATCGCGCGACCAATTCGCTTCACGAGGCAGCATCATATGTGCCACTTTCGCGCAAAATGTGTCGTCGATCACAAGAAACGTCAGGAGCAGGTGATTTCTAACGCTCCTGGCGCGGATCCTGCGGGGGAATGAACAGCGGCCGCGGCCGGTCCGCGGGGCGCGGAGGAGCGTTGCGTGCGGCCACTCGAGCTACGGAGAATTCCCCTCTTTGCAACGATGACACCAGCCGATTTAGCAGCGGTGGCGACGGTCGTGGAACCCGTGAACTATCAGCGTGGCACGGTCCTGTTCGGCGTCGGCGATCCGTGTGCTGGGATCAGCGTCGTCCTCGACGGTATCGTTCGCCTCTTCCGCCGTACCCCGGAGAGAAGAGAGGTCACGACAGGGATCGTTCGGGCCGGTGGTCTCATGGCGCTCTGCGCTCTTTGTGGCGAAGCGACGCATCGTGACTCTGCCGAGGCACTCAACCACGTCCACACAGTGGAGATCCCAACCGCGGCCCTGCATGTCCTTGGGCAACGATGCCCCCACCTGCAGGAGCAGGCCATGCGCGGCCTTCTCGAACGGCTCGACGCTGTGAATGCCGCGTTCGTCATCGCGCAGGAACAGATTCCGGTGCAACTCCTCTACCTCTTACGGTCTGTGGCGCGGTTAGACCAGGCCGCACAACGACACCCAGGCGACACGATGCACCCGTTAGCACTCCGCCTCTCACACGCTGAGCTCGCGAGACTCGTCGGGACAGATCGGGCGACGGTGACTCGGGCACTGCGACTGCTCGAGGAGCAGAGGCTGATCCAGCGGAAGCGCGGCCACGTCACCGGCGTCGTACTCTCCACGCCAGACAGAAAGGTCCCGGTGTGAGCGACGGCGGCAACCGGAAGGTGTGGTACCTGCGGCACATCGATCTCTTCGCATCGATGACGGACGAGGAGGTCGAGGAGATTGCCCACCTTCTCGACGACCATCATATTCCGCCTGGCGTCGCGCTCTTGGATCACCGGGATCACGACCGGGTTTACCTCATCAAGGAGGGCGCGGTCCGGCTCCACACGGGCGGTCCGGAACACCAGGTCACGCTCGCGCTTCTTCCGCCGGGTCGGATGTTTGGGCTCTCCTCCACGGTCGGTGACGCCGATCGCACGATCAATGCGACGACCCTGCTGCCGTCGTACATCTGCTTTGCTACCTGGCCAAAAATGGCGGAGGTCTTCGCTCGCTATCCAGAGGTGATGTTTCAGCTGACTCGCTCCCTCGCCGAGCAGGTGTTCCGCACCGAGACCTGGCTTGCGCGGCTGGGTATGATCTCGCCGACGGCCCGGCTGGCGGACCTCCTGGTCGAGCTGAGCGACGAGTTCGGAGAGCCGAGTGAAACCGGGCGCCGGATTCGGTTCCGCCTCACCCAGGCCGATCTCGCGAGGATGATCGGCGTCTCCCGGGAGACGGTCAGCCGCACTATGGTCGAGCTCGGTCGCGCCGGCTGGGTCGCTCGGGAAAGCGGCCGTCTTGTCGTGCGGGACCGCGACGCGTTGAAGATGCAGGCGAACAGCTGACAGGGGCCGCGCCGACCGGACGAAGCATCCGCGTGTCACTGCCGCAGGAGCGGACACGCCGCTCCTGCCGACTCACGCGTCACTCGGTGGTTCACCGCCACGCACGAGCCGCTCGATCCGTTGCTCGGCCACGCCGATCATCAGCCGGGCCTTGTCCATAGGCCGCGCCTTTGCAAGCTCCAGCACAGCCCGGGCATATTCGACGTGGGTGAAGAGGAGGGGACTATTGCCCAGGAAGGTCCCGGCTCGGGCGTCGATCTCCTCGGCAAAGAGTCCCAAGTCGCCGGCGATCGGCTCGACCCGTGCCAGAATCGCCTCTGCATCGTCAGGCCGTCCCATCATCGCGTAGGTCGTGGCCAGCCAGAAGGTGCAGGGGAGGAACGCCCCCTCGAATTCCCCGAGCGGCAAATCGTCGTGCCCCGGAGTCTCGGCGGCGATGAACCGGTGAACCAACCCGTTGACGGTGAGCGACGCGGCGATCTGTTCGACGGTGGCGACCACGCGGGGGTGATAAGCCGGCAGGAAGCCCATGACCGGGATGAGCAAGGCGGCGGCATCGAGAGTATCCGCGTCGTAACGCTGCGTGAAGGCGCCGAGCCGATCGCTCCACCCGCGCGCCATCACTTCGGCGTGGATCGCGTCCATCGCCGTCAGCCAGGCATCGATCTCGTCACCGTGACCCGTCCGCTTGGCGATCTCGACCGCGCGCTGGAGGGTCACCCAGCTCATGACCTTGCTACTGACGTAGTGCTGGTGGCCGGGGAGCTCCCAGATCCCACTGTCGGGGAGTTGCCAGTTGGCCACCGTGTAGTCGGCCGCCGTCCGGATCAAGCGCCAATACGCTTCGCGCCAGTCACCGCCTTGCTTTAGATAGATCAGGGCACAGTCCGCGAGGTAGCCGAGCGAGTCGAGCTGACGCTGGTCGAAGGCATGGTTGCCGATGCGCACCGGGAGTGATTCGCGATATCCAGCGCGGTCGCGACGCTCCTGCTGGGTCAGGTCGGTGCCGCCAGTGACCCGGTAGACCACCTGCAGCGGAGAGTCAGTGGAGGAGCCCAGGTTAGCTAGCCAATCCATATACCGGCGCGCGGTCTCCCGATCGCCAAGGAGCGAGAGGATCGCCAGCGAGAGCGAGGCGTCCCGCACCCACGCGAAGCGATAGTCGTAATTGCGGTCGCCGCCGATCCGCTCCGGGAGCGACGTAGTCGGTGCTGCGACGAGCGAGCCGGTTGGCGCGTAACTGAGCAAGTGCACGGTCTGCGCCGTGCGCCGCATCCGATGGCCACGGGGGCCGGTGTACGTCAGGTCCCGAGTCCAGGTCTCCCAATAGTGAATGCTCTTGGTCAGCATCTCCTGAG
>JAHWJF010000297.1 GCA_019348515.1 Chloroflexota bacterium
ACCGCTGTCGTCATCGCTGAGCGTCCCTCCGAGCGGGCCGAGGCGATGGCCGTCGGAGGGTTCCTGACTGGATACGCCGGCGCCAAGTAGAGGAGCTACGCCACCGACTTGCGCCGCTTCGCCGTCTGGTGCCGACTGCCACGCCGTCAATCGCATGGTCAAGCGCCTGGCGCGGCGGGCGGGGATCGCCAGGCGGATCAGCCGCCCGTCTTCGCCGCTCCTTAATCACCGCTGCCCTCGGCGCCGGCGCCCCTGCGGTGTCCAGGAAGCAGCCGGATGCTTGCGGTCGCAAGGGGGACCCTTGCTCAACTTTTCCGATGAGGACGGCTACCCGAGCCGGCTTGGGGGTAGGACCGGAAGAATTTGCTTGACAACGCCACCGTAGTCAGTGAGGTCCTCGTATGAGTACTCGGCGACCACGGGGGCGTGTTGATGCTTTGGACACTCAGCGCGATTCAACACCACGGCCGGAACACCCAACGCTTGCGCGAGCCCCAGCTCGTAATAGCAACTCGGTCTTTCGAAGGCAAGGTCAGCAACAACAAGTTGGACAGTGTTCAAGACTTCGAGGGCACGTTCTAAATCGAACGCTCCGGGCGGTGTTCCATCGGGCATGACTATCTCATGCCCCCTGGTCCGTGCGACATCCAGCCACATTAATCGCTTTAAAGTAAAGTCGGGGTCGCTCCGTACGGGCAGGACAATCTGCAATTTCACGGCTCTGTTAGCTCAGCAAGACATTCGCTATCGCTCAATCCTCCAGCCGTACACTTTACCGAGTGAGTCAGAGCTGGCCAGTTGACGATGCCGAGCGAAATGCAAAGCAACACGGACCCCGCAAACAGAGCTATGAAGGACTTCGGCAGGAAGCGTTCAATATTTCCAGCACTCAGAGTAGTCAGCCGGATACGTCGCCCTTGAACTTCAACAAGCGCCTTCGAGTCAGCTAACTTTCTCCACTCCCGAAGGAATGGCTTGTAGGACTGGAGCCGAAAACGACTGTCCGATTCGTTATTATCAGGAAACCTCAAATGTGGCGCCATCTCGTTCAGGACTTCGAATTTCGCGTTGTTTAGTGACTTGTAGTCGTCGATCTGCCGCAACCACAAATACGAGAATATGGTGGCGACCGTAGCGAGTAATGCTGCACTAGTGAGCCCGAGAGCGAGAAACCGCGTGCTGCTAAGAGCCCAGTTAATTAATAAGGCGATTCCGCCAAGAATCGCCACTCCAACCGAGTAATTCCATCGCGTAGTAGCGATCCGTCGATCTGTAACTAGCTCAGTAGACTGGTAATAGACCTTGAACTCATCGAAGGAGAGTTGCTGATCATTCGCGTCGGCACTCTCCTCAGCCGCATCTGTCACGCCGCGCACGATACCCTCCCTCCAATCGCGCTGCACCGATGCTACAGGTTGCGCAGCCCTTGTCTTCCGAGGTGGGGCCGTCCGCCGGCCCTCGGCCGGAGGATTGGCATCAGTGTTGGCCACATCTAGCTGGTTCAAGGAGGGCAGTCCACTGCTGAGCTGTCGGACGAACTGTGAAGCAGGCGACGACGTGCCAGCATCCGCCAGTTCCGAGCATGGTCATGGCATGCTGAACAGAAGTTTGTCAACCGACTGGCAAGGGACTCGGGCTTACCAAAGAGAGTGACATGACGACCTATTTCGAGAAGATGCAGCGCCTGAACCAACTAGTGGCGAAGGCGGAGAACAACTACGTCGCCGCCGTGCGATCGGCAGCTCTTCGAGGCACCCCTAGGCCGGTACGACATAAATGCTTCATTTCGTACCATGGGGCGGACATCGATGGCGTAACACAGCTCGTCGATGACTTCAACGATGTGTTTATCCCTCGCGTTGTGGGAGTGTCTGATAGCGACTACTTGAAGGACCCGGTCAACAGTCAGGACGAGGAGTACATCAAGGCGCAAATCGGTGCCAGGTACCTAAGCGACTCTACAGTAACGATCCTCTACGTTGGAAAGTGCACGTGGGCACGAAAGTACGTCGACTGGGAGTTGTCCTCGACGCTACGAGATGATTCGGTGAACAAGCGGAACGGGCTCCTGGCCATCACGTCATCGGACCGCAGCACGAACACCCTACCGGAAAGGTTCACCGACAACTGGGCAAGCGACGGCTCCCTCTACGCAAGGTACCAGTACTATCCGACGTCAGAGTCATCTCTCCGCGGCTGGATCGAGGATGCCTTTCAGGCGCGGACGTCGCGATGGCATCTCATCAATAACAGCCGAGCGCTTCGGAAGACCGACTCGACATGCTGAGATGATCGAGGACCACTTCCCGGAGTTTTATCGGAAGGCCGATGGGCACTCCAGGACTTGGCAGAAGTGGTACCTGTGGTCTGAGCGGGTGCAACTCATTTCCCTTCTGATCCCGGCTGGGCTGGCGAGCTTCTGGAATCCCGGGCCTCTCCTCGTCGTCCTGTCCTTTGCCGTCGCGACTCTCGCGCACATCTTCCGCCTTGCGACGAGCGCGGACGAGAAGTGGTGGAACGGCCGAGCCGGCGCCGAGTCAGCGAAGACGATCAGTTGGAAGTTCGTCGTAGGAGGGGATCCGTTCGCCGTCGATAACCGTCAGGGGGAGGTCGAACTAGCGACGCGGCTGGCCGAGATCGCATCGAAGGTCGCGAAGCTTGTTCCGGTATCCGTATCGCAAAGCCCCGCAACTGATGAGATGAAGGCGGTTCGCCACCAGTCGCTTGATAAGCGAGTGAGCCTCTACTTGAACGAGCGGATTCGTGCCCAAATGGCATGGTACTCGAGCAAGTCTGACGTGAGCCTTGCGCAAGGCACGTGCTGGTCCCTTGCTGCCATTGCGGCACAGGCCGCTGCCCTGGTGCTCGGAATCGTAGGGGCAACGAACGACTGGAGCTTTGACTTTGTGGGAGTCTTCTCCGCTGCAGCGGCGTCTGCCGTGGCGTGGATGGCGGTAAAGCAGTTCGAAGTCCTCGGCCGGTCGTACGCTGTCGCGAGCAATGAGCTCAGCTCAATCGAGGCTCGTATCAATTCCCAGCCCTGGGAGGAGAGGAGTTGGGCCGCGTTCGTGAACGAAGCGGAGGAGGCGATCAGTCGAGAGCACACGTCGTGGCAAGCCTCTCGGGCGGTGTGACTCTGGGTCGCTGCCGCTTTCCTACCCGGCCCTGCGTTCGTGTGGCGCTGGTGCGCGGCCCTGGGAGATTCGGTCGGGCCTGACGAGGTGCTTACCGTCTCGGCACCTACTCTCGCCCGGACACGGCATTAGATCTCGCCGCGGTAACGACGAGGGGTAGGGTCCCCGGGCCGCCCACCGCCCGGCACGCGCCGTTAGGTTCGCTCGGCGTCTTTCGTTGCCTGGGATTCTGGCGGTTGATCTGTGTGGCAGTGTCCTAGCGGTCCGGACTGCGTTGATAGTTCGAGGCCGGTGCGGCGCATCGGTGTTTTGATGCGGATCGGTTTCGGCCACTCGAGCTGTCGGGTCCGCATCCCTTTAGAGGTGCGGTCATCGCGGATCACATGTGTTGGTCGGTGTCGGCGCAGCAACCGAGCGACCGCCGGCCCGACTGTGTTTCCGGGTAATCTCGTGACCCGCGGACGCAACGTGGCCCGTTGTCGACCCCGCCGTGATGGTCTTAAGTGTCCGCCTTGACGTCTTCCTATTCGGGGGCTGACCGACTGTGACGGCGACGCCCGGGCCGCCGAAGCCTGAAGCGGAACCGACTTTGGCACGTCGACGCCTGACGATCTGAAGGCGGCCGAGGAGCGTTAGGCGCCGCGGCGGAGCGCACCGTTCTTCCGCCACTCAAAAGGACGGCCCTGCACGCCGGTCACGCCGAGGCCCTCGAACCAGTCGATGAACCCTGTCACGTGCGCGGCGTCGAAGTTGACCTTGTAGAGCCTGCCCGCGCAAAGGTCCTGCCCGTGGAGGTATCGGACATGGTCGGGGATCTGGGGGGCGACTTCCCCAAAGTAGGCGAAGTGGTCCGAGAGCAGGAGCCGGTCGGGGTCGGTGTCATTCCTGATGTTCTGTGGGTTAGGGGAGCCGTCTTCGAGACTGTGGTGGGAGTCGAGTTGGTTCCAGTGGCCGTCCAAGCCCGGTGAGTAAATGTTGTCTCCGAACGCCTGCTTCAGGCTTCCAGCCAGGTTGGGCTTTTTCGACTGGAATCTCGGATCGTTGAAGTAGGTGCCGAAGTCCATGGCCGCGGTGACCTTCATCGTGAACACGAGGTGCCCGGTGAGCCCGTTCGGGGCGGAGCCGGTCCCGACGACCCAGTCCCCGAGGGATGCCATCTTCCGGAGTTTCGGTTTGCAGGTTGCGAGGGTGCACACGCCGTAGAACGGGTTCGGGGCGAACCCGTAGTCCCGAGCAACGACGTAGGAATAGAGGCGCACCTAACAGCCGAACTGACGGATCTTCTGCCGGTCCTTCAGCTTCCCATCGCTGTCGGTCCAGTTGTTGACGGTGCCGTTGATCGCTCCCTCGATCTGGTCGGCGCTCCAGCCGACGACCGCGTCGGCGTACTGGGCGAGCCCGTCGGGAACGTCGCACTCGGCGGCGCCGTGAATCCACACGCCCACGATCCGCATGTCCTTGTTTTGGGCGTAGTCGATCTCCCAGTCGACCCAGGGGCTGTTCTTCGGTTGGGGGGAGATGAGGACGAGCATCGCTCCGCCGGATGCCCAGTCGATCTTGGGGGCGAGAATCACGGATTTGATGTACTGCTCGTTCTCTGCGTTGTTCGGGTTGCTGCTGTCGACTGCGGACACCTTGATGTCATAGCCGTGCTCCTTGAGGAGGCGGCGCAGGTTCGCGATGTGCTGGTCGTCCTCTTGGATGTGGCTGACGAACACTCGGTTCGACTTCGGCATGGCGAGCCTCCTGCGGTAGAACACTTGTGTTCGTACACGATACGGACTGATCCCCTCCTATGGGGGTGAAATCGTTCGTGGAGGAATCCTGCGTGCTGCCGCCGGTTCTGGAGGTCTACGTCGTCTGACACTCCGGTGACTCCGAGGGCGAGGCCATCGCGGACCAGTTGATGGCGCACTTCCGTGGCACCTCGTTCTCTGGCTCATCGGCGGGGCGGTCGGGGTGTACGTCCGGTCCGTCTCCACGTCCGGTGACCCGGCCGAGGTGCCCCGGCCACTGCCCTGCACGACCTCGCTGTCGTACGGCATCGCTCATCCGCGTTGACCGCGTCGTGCTCGTCGCCGGGCAGGCGCTCGCGAAGGACGTGCAGAGGGGGCGGAAACTGGCGGGGTTACGTCGAGGCGCTCGCTGTGGCCAGGGCCGACGCCCCGGACAAGGTCGCGCTGTTCCTTGTCCCCTCCCACGCGCTGGCCCTCGACGGCACCGCCCT
>JAHWJF010000298.1 GCA_019348515.1 Chloroflexota bacterium
TCGCTATCAAGGCCGCGAACGGCCAGCAGGAGGCGATCGAGGCCGGCTCGACGATCAAGAAGCGGTAGCGCTGGTCCAACATCGAACCAGCCTGGCGCATCGCGATGCGCTGTACATGACCATGAAGGAAGGCGGCCGGGCCTTAAGCCCGGCCGCCTTCGCCTTTTGCACGCTTCCGAGACGCCTTAGCTCACCATCCCCTATCACCTGTCACCCATTACCCGCGTTGCCCCTGGGCGAACCCTCTGGTACCGTCCCTCGCGGGACGGGAAGATGGGGAGCGAGGGACTGCGTTGGATTCCAAAGACTACCCGCGAACATGGCTGGCACGACCAGTGGTCGTCGTTATCGCACTCTGTCTCCTGCTTGGAGTGAGCATCGCCGGGAATCGAGGTGGCCACTCGCTGGCCCAGGAGGGGGAAGCGACTCCCGCGACGCCGGCCATGGCGGCCACGCCGGTTGCCATCGACTTCGGTCAGCTTGTCGCGCAGCGTCCTGTGGAGGTTCACACCGGTTCCTGCGACGAACCAGGCGAGACGATCGCGGCGATGACCCCGCTGGAGACCCCGGAGGGTGAAGCCCAGGGGCAGGGGGATGCCATCGAAGCCGAAAGCTCCTACACCACCCTGCCCATCCCGATCGAGTCGCTCTTGGAAGGGCAGACGAGTATCGGCGTGCTGCTGTCCGAGGCAGAGGCGGAAACCGTGGTCGCCTGCGGCGAGATCGGCGGCGTTCCCGGCGAGGGAGGATCGCTGGTGATCAAGCTCTCCGAGCGCAATGGCTCCGGGTTCACCGGCATCGCCTTCCTCGCGCCGGGGGACCCCGGCACGACCGGCGCTTCAGTCTTCCTGGCCGGGCAGCGCACTGTCGCCGAGACCCGGGAGTTGGCCGCAGTCGCGACGCCGGATGCGCCCTTGGAGCCGATCCCCGAGCCAACCCCGACGGCCGAGCCGGTCCAGGTCGTCGATCTCGTCCTCCTGGAGTGGCTGATCGACATGCCGGCAGAGACCCGCGCCGGGGCAGTGAACTTCGTCGTCACCAACGAGGGCTCGGAAGCGCACAGCGTAGTCATCGAGAGCGGTGGCGTGGTCGTCGCGGAACTACGCGCGCCTCTCGATCCCGGCGAGTCGACGATCCTCTCCGCCGATCTCCTACCGGGCGAGTACGTCGTCTACTGCCCACTCGGTGACGGCGAGCACCGGGCAGAGGGGATGGAGACGACGCTGCTGGTCGTGCCGTAGCAGGATGTCAAAGCACGTTCCTCTATCATGCGTGCATCTCGATCGTTCGCGGTGTGAGCTGCATATGCAGGGTAACTGATGGATATGCTTGATCGCCTCTTGGGGCACGACCACTGGGCCACGGCCCAGCTCCTGGACCTGAGCCGGGACCTGACCGACGCGCAGCTCGATCAGGAGTTCGATATCGGGCACCGGACGTTACGCGCCACGTTCGAGCACATGATCTTCAACGTAGATTTCTGGACCGGGTTGATGACCGGGCAGCCGATCGATGCCCAGCGCGACGACCGCTCACTAGCCGCGCTGAGCGACCGCCACAAGCGCTCCTACGCCACCTTCGCGACCCTCTCGCGCCGGTTTCGTGACGAGCAGCGCCTGGCTGACACCTTCGTCGACCACTACACCGCGCGCAAGTCTTTCGGCGGCACGATCCTCCACGTCGTCCTCCACAACGCGGAGCACCGCACCGAGGCGCTGCATATCCTCGAACGCCTCGGTGTGCCCGACGTGCCGGAAGTCGATCATGGGCTCTGGGATTATGAGACGCTGAACACCTAGCCAATCAGGCTGTACGTGCCCACTTCTCTGTCACGCTCTCCACGGTTCGAGTTGACACAAATCTTTGGGTGGAGTGCTCACGCGAGTCGAGCATTCAGGAAGGCCCGCGTCCGTTCCCAAACCAGATCCGCCGCCGCGGCGTTGTACACATCCGGCCGGTTGGGCTCGACGAACCAGTGGCCGGTACCGGGATAGACGTGGAACGTCACCTCGCATCCCGCCTCGCGGATCTTCGCCTCTAGTGCGCGCACGGCCTCCAGGGACTCGGAGTCGTCGTGCTCCGCGAAGTGACCGAGGTAGGCTGCCCGCGCCGTGCTGTAATCACCGTCGTCCGTACCGTAGATCGTCACGACCGCGCTGACGTTGTCCGGCCGCTCCTGCGACAGATGCAGTGCCCAGTAGGCGCCTAGCGAGAAGCCGATGAGCCCAATCTGGGCACTGGTCACCGCCGGCAACCCGCGCAGCTGCACGACCGCATCCTGCACAACCGCCTCCACCTCGGCCGCCGCACGATCGTGCGCGTCGCGCAACACCTCAGCCCCGGCGATAGTCGCGGCCGTCGCTCCGTCGGCATACAAACTCGGCGCCAGTGCCACGTAGCCTTCCGCCGCCAACCGGTCGCACACGTCGGTGAAGACGGACGACAGTCCCCACCAGGCGTGCAGCACCAGGACACCGGCGCCAGTACCACTCTCCGGCACTGCGAGATACGCACGATTGCCCGTCGGCCCGACGTGCAGCCACTCGGCCACGCTCACCTCCGTACGTACACCGAACGTCCGTTCGGGTGCAGCGTAACGGGAGCGGTCAGGTTTGCCAAGAGGGCATGACTGAAAAGCCCCAACATCACGTCCGTGCAACCCTCGACAGAGTCACCTGAGGCTCCCGGTGAGCGCGCGCCGTTCCTTCGAATTGTTGTGGGATATCAGGAATCTCGCCGTCCCCCGCGACCCGCACGTGCCAGCCGCAGCTTATTCCTCGTTCAACTCCAACGCCAGCATTGCCGCGTTGACGATCTCGTCCGCGTCGATCCCAGCATAGTCGTAGAGCTCCGCACGGGAACCGGACTGGCCCCATTGGTCCATGCCGAGGGGCACGGTTGGGGCACCGTAGATGCTGCCCAAGAAGGCCAGCCCATGTGAGGCTCCGTCCTGCACGGTGACGATGGGGGCGCGGCGCTCGTCTGCCGGTAGCAGCGTGGACAGGTGGCCGAGATCGGCGTCGCGCCGGGCATTCGCCAGTTGCTGGCCGCGCGCCTCGCGCAAGGTGCGGTAGAGACGTCGCGCGCTGGTGACGTTGATGACATTCGCCGCGACCCCCTCCTCGTGCAGCCGGTGCGCCGCCGCGATCGCCTCCGGCACCATGATGCCCCCGGCGGCGATTTGCACGGTGTCGCGGGCGGGCAGGTCCGGCGCCGCCACACGCCGGTCGACGATTCGGTAGCCGCCCAGCAATGTTTGTCGTCGCAGCTCCTCCTCCCCCAGCCGGGAGAGGGACTCGTCCAACAGCGTCTGGTCGATCGGTTTGGTCGAAAGCCGGAAGTAGGTCGAGAGGCCGTGCTCACGGTCGCAGCATTGGCGGAGGGCTTCCAGCAGCGCCCATTCGACTTCACGGGCGAAGGCCGGCTCGTAGAAATCGAGCCCCGGAAGCTCGACCCCGAGCGAAGGGGTCACCGTACTCTGATGCGCTCCCCCTTCCGGAGACAGGGAGACCCCCGAGGGTGTCCCGGCGAAGATCATCTTCGCCCCGCCGTAGAGCCCGTAGATGAGGGCATCGAGCCCGCGACAGACGAACGGGTCATAAACAGTGCCGATGGGGATCAGGTGCTGGCCGGTCAGCTCGTAGGAGAGGCCGAACTGCCCCAGCGCCATGAACAGGTTCATCTCGGAGATGCCGAGCTCGATGTGCCGCCCTTCCGGCCCCGGTAGCCAGCGCAGCATCCGCTGGGCTCCCTCCTCGTAGTCCGCCGACGTCTCCGGCGCGAAAACGCCGACCTTGTTGATCCAGCCCGCCAGGTGCGTCGAGGTCGCCACGTCCGGCGAGAGGGTCACGACTCGCTCCCCTACCTCCGGCGCTTCCGCCAGCCGCACCAAAGCCCGTCCCATCGCCTCCTGGGTCGAGGTCACGGCCGGATGGGTGGCGCCGAGGCGCTCCGGAATGGCTGAGATCGGGAGGGGAGGCGCAATCACCGTCGGCGGTTCGGAGAACGCCGCACCCCGCTCCGCGCACCAGAGACCCTCCGCTGAATCGGGCGGGAAGGCGGCCCAGATATCCTCCTCCGGTACACCCAGGTGCACCCTCAGCTCATCCATCTGGGTCTGGGTCAACAGCATCGAGTGGTTGAGCGGGTCGCCGGCCAGCGGCAAACCGAACCCTTTGATGGTGTAGGCGAAGACGACCACCGGCGCGTCGTCGACCGCGTCCGCTTCGGCCAGCACTTCCACGAGGCGCGGCAAGTCGTGCCCCGCGAGGTTCGAGACGACGCGGGCCAGGTCCTCGTCGGCGATCCCGGCGACGGAGAGCATGATCTCCTTCGCCCGCGTCTCGTCTGGCACGTCGGCCAGGCGGCGGCGCAGCGCCGCGGGGTCGCGCTGGCGAATGAGCGCTTGATACTCCTCATTGCTCATCTCGTCGATTCGCCGGCGCAGGGCATCGCCTCCCGGACCGCGCATCGCCGCCTCGAGCCGGGAGCCGTATTTCGCCTCAAAGACCTTCCATCCCGCGCTGGCAAAGAGCGCCTTGAGGCGCGCCGCGCGCACACCAGGGATGACCCGGTCGAGACTCTGCCGGTTGAGATCGATGATCCAGATGACGTTGCCCAGCCCCTGGATCGACTCCTCGGCAACCGCTTCCCAAACGTTCCCTTCATCCAACTCCGCATCACCAATGAGCGCGACGAAGCGATCGGAGCTGACGTTGCCGAAGTGCGCGCTGGCATACCTCGCTGCCTGGGCGGCGAAGACGGGGGCGACCGCTCCCAGCCCGACCGAACCGGTGGAGAAATCGACCTGATCCGGGTCCTTGGTTCGCGATGGATAGGCCTGCAGACCGCCGAACTCACGCAGCGTCGTCAGGTACGAGCGATCGAGGCGGCCGAGGAGGTACTGCGCGGCGTGGAAGACGGGGGAGGCGTGCGGCTTGATCGAGACGCGGTCCCCGGGCCGCAGAAAGGAGAAATAGAGCGCGGTGAGGATCGTCGCCACCGAGGCCGACGACGCCTGGTGTCCACCGACTTTGCTCTTGTCCGGGTTGGAGCGGACGTTGTTGGCGTGATGGATGATCTGGGTCGAGAGCCATAGCAGGCGACGCTCGATGGACTCGAGGGTTTCCAACGTCTCCGGCGAAAGCCCCCCCTGGTCAGGCGGCGAGGCCACCGCTGCATCGCCGCTGGAACGTTGGATCGTTGCGCTCATCTGAGGGGACTCCTTGGGTCTCGGGGAAGAGACGCGTACGTTGCCATAGTAAATCGCCGCGCCTCTCGCTCACAGGAGGGCGTGGTGCTAACACGGGAGAAGCAACAATACTGCTGGGCTCCTACCCGCCTGTGGCGGCACTTAG
>JAHWJF010000299.1 GCA_019348515.1 Chloroflexota bacterium
GGCAGTCCGGTCCACCACGGCACTCGGTCTCGAAGACCGTCAGCAGCTTCGGGTCGCCCTCGTAGCCCTCGGTCGCGTCGAAGAGTGCGCGGACGAAGCGGCGCGGGGTATCGACCGTGGCCGTGGAATCGAGATCCATGCCGAATGCGGAAAACATCTCGGCGGCATAGCCCTCGAACCGGCGCAACTGCTCGGGCGAGACATCACGCCTGTGGAGATCCATCACCGCGGTCGGGTCCATCTGGTCAAGATCCTCGTCAAGTGCCATCAGTGCAGCCATGATTCCTCGATTCCTCCTCTGTTGGGGTACGGGTAGATGGGGAGCGACGTCGGCCTACGCCGACTGCCCTCAACTCACTGCCAGGAGCGCTCCTCCGGGGTCCGCGGCATGGTCGGCATCGGCACCGGCGATGCGCGCCCGCGCGGCGTCAACCTGATCCCAGACGTTCCAGAGCACCATTCCACGCACCCGGCCGTCCTGGCGATAGGAGATGACCCCCGTGCGGTACGGCTCTTCCCAGTCGGCCACCAAATCGAGGCGGGAATCGACATCGCCGACAGCCTCGTAGCCGAGGTCAAACAGGTCGGAGTAGAAGAAGGGGAGATGGTCGTACGGGGCCGGATCACCCGCCATCGCCCGCCCCGCACAGCGGCCCATCGTCGTGGCGTTGTCTTCATGCTCGACGCGGCGGCGCTGTGACAGCGCGCCCTGCCAGAAGGCCGCCACATCCCCTGCCGCGTAGACGTCGGGGTGACTGGTGCGGAGGAACACATCGACCACGATCCCGTTATCGACCGCCAGTCCGGCCGCCAGCGCGAGATCGACGTTGGGCCGGGCGCCGATCCCGGCCACGATCCCGTCGACTTCAATGTCGCGGGTGGCGGCGCTGTCCACGCTCCCGGTCCTGATACCGAGACGCTCACCGCGCTCGATGACGTCGGCGACCGTGGCGCCGGCAAGCACCTCGACTCCCTGCTCGCGGTAGTAGCCGTTGAGATACAGGGATAAATCAGGTGGAAACAGACGGGCCCCGATGCCGGCATCGGGGAAGATCATGACGACCTCCTTCCCGTTCGTCGTCAGCGCCGCCGCGATCTCCGAGCCGATGAACCCACCGCCGATCACGGCAAACCGTTGCCCCTGGCTCGTCTCCTGGCGGAGGCGCTGGTAATCGTGCAGGGTGCGGTAGTAGATGATCCGGTGACCGCCGAACGGCAGGCGTTGGGGGGTGACACCAGTCGCCAGCAGCAGTTTGTCGAAGTCATAAACCGATCCCCGGTCATCGACCACCTGCTTCTGGCGAAGGTCGAGTACCCGCGCGGTGCGGCCGAGGTGAAGGTCGACCCCGAGGCGGTTCGTCTTCAGCCAGACGCTGTCCAACGCCTTGCCCCGCCAGAGCTTCTTGGAGAGGGGCGGACGCTTGTAGGGCGGGTCCGGTTCGGCGCCGATCAACCCGATCGCGCCGTCCGGGTCGATCTCGCGGATGCCTCGCACCGCAGCATCTGCGGCCATCCCGCCACCGATGATCAGGTAGGTATAGTGATGAGACATCGCGTTCCTCCTCCATGTGCTTGTGGAGACCAACCGCCCGTCGCTCCAATAGAGCAGCGGCTGCCTCGGCGGGTCGTGCTCAGACATCCCCGCGTCCTCCCGCCAAACCGGCTCTCGCGGCGACTTCCAACCGCCGCTCGCTCTGTTACTACCAGGGTAGATCATGTTGTTCAATAAGTCAATGAATTATTTGACAAATCGGTGGGCGCGAAAAGGTGGCGCAGAGAGCAGGGCTGTTCTCGGTCTTAGCGCAGGCGGTAAAAGGCGCCGAGGATGCCGCCGTAGAGGAGATGAGCCAGAGCTACCGAGAGCGGCGTCCGCAGGCCGTAGTTCCGGGCCAGGAAGCCCGGTGGCTCCAGCTGCCGTGTCGGCGTGGGACCCCGTTGCTCGCTGGCCATCCGGGGGTGCATCCCCGGCAGCATCGGCATGCCGACGGCCAGCACGAACAGCGCGTGCACCCCACCGATCAGGGCGCCGAGCCACCAGGTAGCTCTCCGCCAGCTCTGGAACGCCGCGGCGTAGATGGTCGCGAAGAGCCAGCCATTGATCAGATGGATCCCGAAACCGACGACCTTGGCCCGGTCTCGGTCCGGCGTGACCATCGTGCCCAGGATGAAGGGGAGGTTGATCCGAGTCAGCCCCAGCGCCTGGCACCCGGCCAGAACACTGGTCAAGACAATGGTGCCCACAAACCCCCAGAGCGTGATGCCGCCCCTGTTCATCATCAACCCTCCCGTGCGCTAGACATGACTCCGCCGTTGTCGCCGGCGGACCACCGTTCCCCGCCGCATTCGGCCAGCGTCAGCGCCGCGTTGATCACCCCGACATGAGTGAAGGCCTGCGGGAAGTTGCCGAGCGCGGCCCCGGTATCCGGGTCGATCTCCTCGGCGAAGAGGCCAACGTCGTTAGCGTAACCAAGCAATCGTTCAAACGCCGCGGTGGCGCCCGACACGTCGCCGCCCCGGGCTCGGCACTCGATCGCCCAGAAGCTGCAGATACCGAAAGCCCCCTCTCCCGCTGGCAGTCCATCGGTGGTGCCCTCGGCGTAGCGGTAGATGAGCCCATCTCGACCCAGGCGTTCGTGGATGCGAGACGTGGTCGAGGCCATCCGCGGGTGCGCCGCGTCGATGTAGCCGTAGAGGGGAAGGGTGAGGAGGCTAGCGTCGAGGTCGTCGCCGTCGAGGTGCCGCGTGTAGCTGCCGAGCTCCTCGTTGTAGCCGCGCTGCTCGATCGTCTCCCGGATGTCGTCGCGCGCCCGTCGCAACCGGGCCACGTCAGTGTTGGGAAGGTGGTCCGTTTCGTGCAGCTCGATCAGGCGATCGAGCGCCACCCAGCAGAGCGCCTTGGAGTGGGTATGGTGGAACCGTCCCGAGCGCCCCTCCCAGATGCCCTCGTCCGATTCTTGCCAGCGCGCGCAAACCGTGCGGCCGAGACCGGCGAGCAGGCGCGCGGTGTCGTGGTCGAAGCGGCCCCCGGCCCGCGCAAAGCGCGCCGCGGCATCGATCACCTCGCCGTAGACATCGAGCTGAAGCTGACCATGGGCGTCATTGCCGACGCGCACCGGCCGCGAGCCGGCATAGCCGTCCAGGTGCGGAAGCTGGCGCTCGGGGAGGCGGGCCTCGCCGAAGACGTTGTAGAGCACCTGCAGCTCGGGCCAGGTCAGGCGGGTGGCGTGCAGCATCCAGTGGAGGAAGGCGTCGCCTTCTTCACGGTAGCCGAGGTCGAAGAGCGCACGCAGGGTGAATGCCGCGTCGCGCAGCCAGCAGTAGCGATAGTCCCAGTTGCGGGAACCGCCCAGCTTCTCCGGCAGCGACGTCGTCGGCGCGGCGATGACCGCGCCGGATGGCGCGTAGGTCATCAGCTTCAGCGCCAGGGCACTGCGCACCACGGCATCGCGGTAGGGACCCTGATACCGGCAGCGGCCCGCCCAATCCCGCCACCACCGGTCAGAGCGGGTGACGCGGTCGCGTGCCGGCGGGCCGAGGAGAGGGATGACCCTCGGTCCCTCCACGCTGTACGTCAGCGACAGGTAGGTGCGCTCGCCGGCGCCCATCCTCAGCGTGCCGCTGGCACTCCCGCCATCGGCGGCGACCTCCAGGGGGAGCTCGCTCCGTAGCGCGAGCACCGCGCCATCGACGTCGCACTGGAGGCCGAATGGGCCACGCCACTGGATCACCGGCCGGGTGGCGCCATAGTCCGGTCGCGGCGCGTAGACGACCTCGAGCGCGACCTCGCCATGCAGTCCTTCCACTTCCCGCAGGATCTCGTGCTCGGGGCGGAGAGCAAGTCGCTTCTCCTCCTCCGTGGCGACCGGCATCAAGTCGCGCAGCGCGACCGCTCCGTCAGGGGTGTGAAAGATCGTCTCGAGGACGTTGCTGTCGGGCAGATAGCGGCGCTCGCTACGGAACGGGCCGGCTGGTCTGATCCGGAACCGCCCGCCGCGCTCGCTGTCCAGCAGCGCGGCGAAAATCGACGAGCTGTCGAAGCGGGGCCAGCACAACCAGTCGAGCGAACCGTCCCGGGACACAAGCGCCGCGCCGCGGCCATCACCGATGAGGGCATAGTCGCCGATCGGCGGATACGGGACGGGGGGTCGCCCGGCGGACATCGGGCTGCTCCGAATCATCTGTTCGGCAATCGCGGCTCCCCCTTTCGCGCACAGTCCTGGGTGAAGCCGAGGACCGATCCATATGGTAAGAGCGGCTCCGAGGCGAACCGCTGGACCAGCTCTTGGTAGGTGGTGGCGACGGGTCGGGGCCGACGCGCGAGATAGTACAGCCCGAGCGGGTTGACCACCCCGCGCTGGAGCACGAGGGCGCTATCCCAGTCCATCTGGTCGATGAGCGAGAACCAGGTGAAGCCAAGGACGGGAACTCCCTGCTCGCGCAAGTTGCGCACGTTGAGGAACTGCTTCCACAACCAGCGCGGGGCCTCTTCGGCGCCGCGGCCGATGTTGTTCGTCTCGGTGTGCATCACGGGACGGCCGTAGCGATCGAAATACTGGCGGGTGATGACCGACCTGCCGAAGATCTCCCCCGCCGGCCGAATCTCCCCGCCGGGTGCGACGAGCTGCTCATTGCGCTCGTAGAAGTCGTTGCCCATGACGATGCGGATGCCCAGGTCGTGCTCCATGAACCAGGTGAACTCCTCGCGCGTCAGGCCATTGTCGAGCAAGTAGAGAAGAACATCGCCAGAAGATCGAAGATGACCGGCATCCCCAGCAGACCGAGCGGGAACGGGATCAGCATCGGGTGGACCGGGTGCCCAAACAGCTTCGTCTTGCTCTCCACGTGGTCCTCCTTCTTTGGGTTGCCATCGTCGCGCGTGAGGCGGCATCGTCGCCGCCGCATTCACGGCGGCGACGGTGCTCCCTGGATATGGGACGGCGTACGCGCGCGCACTCCCCGTGCTGCCTAGCTGGCTATTGCACGACGATTGTTCCCTTCATGTTGGGGTGGAACTCACAGAAATAGTCGATCGTTCCCGGCGTATCAAAGGTCTGGCTGTAGCTATCGCCCTGGTTGAGCGTTCCTGACTGGAGCGCCTCACGGTCCTGCGCGGTCGCCGTGTGCGGGGCGGCATCGCTGTTGGTCCAGGTCACGGTCGCGCCGACCGCGATCTCGACCGGGTCAGGGATGTAGGTGAAGTCCTTGATCTCGACCATGGTCGCGTCCACCGCAGCCGCGGTGTCGTCGCTGGTGGCCTCAGCCGCCGATTCCGTCTCCGAACCGGAGAGGCCCTCCGCGAGGTAGACG
>JAHWJF010000300.1 GCA_019348515.1 Chloroflexota bacterium
ATGGTAGGAAGTCCTGCGGACCTGGTTCCCAAACTTGCACATCGCGTCGATAGCCAATTGCCGTCTCACCCCTTGACCGCGCCGAAGGTGAGACCCCGCACCAGATAGCGTTGCGCTCCGGCGGCGAAGAGGAGCACCGGGACGATCATGATCGAGCCGATGGCGGTCATCTCCCCCCAGCGCAGGAACTGATCCGAGATGAACCCGGCCACGACCACCGGGATCGTCTTGGCATTGAACGACGTCAGGATCGAGGCGTAGAGCAACTCGTTCCAGGAGTAGATGAAGGCGAAGATCGAGGTGACGGCGAGACCGGGGAGGGCCAGCGGCAGGATGACCTGCCGGAACCGCTGCCAGAGCGAGCAGCCGTCGACGATCGCCGCCTTCTCGATATCGGCCGGGAGATCCTGGAAGAACCCGAGCATCAGCCAGATCACGAACGGCAACCCGTAGGAGACATAGGTCAGGATCAGGGCGACGTGGGTATCCCCGAGCTGGAGGTTCTTGATGATCACGTAGTACGGAATGGCGGTCGTCACCGGCGGAAAGATGCGGGTGACCAGGATCCAGACCAGGAGCCCCTGCCGAAAGGCGAACGAGAGATACGATTTGGCCAGGGCGTAGGCCGCCAGCGAGCCGAGGAAGGTAGTCAGCAGCGTGCTGCTGACGGAGACGACGATGCTGTTCATGAACGCCATGGCCACCCCTGGCGTCTCGAACGCGGCGCGGTAGTTGTCGAGCGTGAAGCGGGTCGGCACGATCACCGGGGGTGCGGTCGCGGTATCGGCGGGCACCTTGACCGACGTCGTGATCAACCAGTAGATCGGGAAGGCGATGATCACCAGCACCACGAACGTCAGGGCGTAAAGCGCCACTAGCGACACGCGCCGTCGCATTGAAAACACTTCAGTACTCAACGCGCACTCCCCCGCCGCGAATCCAGGCGCTCATTCGGCACGCTGCAGCTTCCGAATGAAGAAGAGCGAGATGAGGAAGATCCCTACCAGGAAGACCCAGGACATGGCGCTCGCCTGGCCGATCTGGAAAAAGCGCAGACCGGTCTTGTAGATCAACATCGAGAGCAGCTCGGTCGTCTGCCCCGGCCCGCCGTAGGTCATCGTGAAGACGATGTCGAACACCTTGAAGGCGTCCATGATTCGCAACAGCAGCAACACCAGGATCACGGGGCGGAGCAGCGGCAGGGTGATCCGGGTGAAGATCTGCCAGTGGCTGGCGCCATCCACGTGCGCCGCCTTGTAGAGATCGACCGGGAGGGACTGGATTCCCGCCGCCAGGATGAAGGCGACCACCGGCAGGTTCTGCCAGATCTCGACGGTGATCACCGCCGGCAGCGCCTGGCTCGGGGAGCCGAGCCACTCCTGAGGCGGAATGCCCACCAGCCCAACCGCGGCGTTGATCACGCCATAGGTCGGGTGGAAGAGTGTCCGCCAGAGCACCCCGGCGATGACCGGCGCAATCATCAGCGGGAATAGCATCACCGTCCGGATCACCCCCATCGCCCGAATCCGCGAGGTGATGAGGAGGGCCAATCCCATACCGAGGATGAACTCGACCAGGACGGCCGAGACGACGAAGATCAGGGTAATGCGCAGGCTGTTGAGAAACGCGGGGTTGACCAGCAGCTGACGGTAGTTCTCCCCGCCGAACCAGACCGGCCGGCTGTTCGGAATCGTCATGTTCCAGCTGTGGAGACTGAGCCAGAGGGAATAGAGCAGCGGATAAACGGAGGTCAACAGGAGAAAGAGGACGGCCGGGGCCAGGAACAGGAGCGAGACGAGACGGTCACCGGTGTGACGCTGCACCAGGACTGGAACCGCCTCTGTTCTCGTTTGACCACCGAATCCAACCGCTGGCTGGGCCTGTTCGATCACCATTCCCGTTCCCGGACCGTGATACCACCGGTGAGCGACCGCGGGAGAATCGCGGGCGCCCTGCCGCGGGACCCGCGGGTGTCAGCGTTCCCCGCGATCACCGGGTGTTGAAGCGACGGGACGCGTCGCCGCTCGGCCGTCAACGTCCCGCCGCCTCCACTACTACGCCTCGCGGTACTCCCAGTCGGGGGGCGCTTGGGCGATGACGGTGGTCCAGTTCGCCGCCACGTCATTCAGCGCATCCTGAGGCGACTTCTGTTCCGACATGGCCGCGGACAGCCCTTCGGCGAGACCGATGAACAACTCCAGCCACTGCGCCAGACCGGGTGTGAACGGGCGGCCGACGTCATACGCCTCGACGACCGTCTCCAGATACGGCTGCTCGGCCAGGACCTCCGGCTCAGTCCAGACGGTCTTCCGCGGCGATTCCTCTTTAAACTCGTTGAGGAGGCGCAAGGCCGTCTCCGGGCCGGTGCAGTAGGCCATATAGTCGAAGGCGGCGTCGACGTTCTGCGAGGTGTTGAAGATGGCGAAGTTGTGTTGCGTGAAGTTGCCGGTGCCATTCTCGGGGTACCTGGCGACAGACCAATTCCCGGCAACCTGCGAGGCGTCTGGATCTTCCAGACTGGGCAGGATGAAGCTCGCCCACCCCTCGAGCACCGCCACGTCGCCGTTGAGAAACGCATTCGACGCATCGGGATTGTCCCAGGCGAGGATCCCCGGTGGGGCGTACTGCTGCATCGAGTCGAAGAGCATCTGCAACGCGGCCACGCCGGTTTCACTGTTGACCTGCGGCTGCCAGTCAGGGGTGAGGAGTGTGCCTCCCATCGACCAGAAGCGGGCCAGGAAGAGCTTCACCAGCTGGGCCGGGACCCCAGCAAACCCGAGCCCGTACTGGTCGCCGCTCGTCAGCTCACCGAGCATGGCGTTGTAGTCGTCCCAGGTCGTCGGAAAATCGTCGATGAGATCGGTCCGGTAGAAGACCCACGAGGCACCGACGCGGATCGGGAGCCCGTAGCGGACCCCTTCCTGCCCTCCGGCAACCCCTTCCCCGTAGGTATAGATCGGCTCGAAGAAGCCTTCCATGTCGTAGCCGCGCTCGGCGATGAGATCGTTGATCGGCAGCAACGAGGGGTAGATGGTGTATTGAAACTCGATGTCGTTGCAGAAGAAGTCGTACTGCGCGGTGCCGGCCGCGAGATCCGCCTGGAGCTTCGGCATCGTCTGCTCCCAGGGTTGGAAGTCCCACTCGACCGTGGCTCCTGTGGCCTCCGTGAACTCCCTGGCGAACTGCTCGACCGCCGGGTTCCAGGCGGCGCCGGCCAGACCAAGACCGCGGAGCGTGATCCCCTCGTACGACGGCGATTGCGCCAGGGCAGGGGTCGCGCCCAGACCGAACCGTCCGCCCAGCGCCGCGGCGCCGGCCCCGGCGCCGAGCAGCTTGGCGGCGTCCCGCCTCGTGAGTCGACTCGTTGCGCGCATCGTGCATTCCTTTCTATGTGGGCTGAACAGCCCTCCACCATCACCATGCCAGGGGGCGCGCCGCGCCGCCTCATGGCCCTTCCGTATGCCAGTCATGCCGGGGCGTCCGCCGCGCGCCGGCTGACCGGATGCGGAACGAACTCGAACGCGCGATCGAACGGGAACAGCGGCCGCTCGATCCTGACGAACGGCAACGACTCCAGACGGTCGCTGCTCATGCCCGGGCTGTCAAGGAGGATGATCGCACGGGCGACGTCCCCGTACCCGGCACGGAACTGGATATGCGATTTGACGACCACGATCCCGGCATCGTTAGGCTCGAGCCCGACGGCGCGATACATTGCCGGGTCGACCGTCATCACCGCGTTGCCGAGGATCAGGAGCGAGACCTGCCCCGCCTCGATCACGGCGCAATCGCCCATGTCCATCTCGACCCCGGTGTAGCCCTCGCCGCTGAACCGGAACCGGGCGGGACCGGCGAAGGTCACGGTACCCCGGATGGGGACGGGCTCGTTGTAGACGTTGTCGAGCTTGCCGCCGACCTCGAGGGCCACCTCGGCGCCAATCCCCGCCGCGATGGCGGTTCGCGCCGCGCCTGGGTCGCGGACGCAGACAAGGGCTCGATCCCGAAGCTCGGCCGCCAGCAGCGCCGCGATGACGGCCGTGGCATCGCCGGGAGACCCGGCGCCGGTGCCGTCCGCCAGATCGGAGAGAACGACCGGGCCGTCGATCGTGCCCGCCCGCGCGATCGCCTCCGCGATGGGGACCAACTCGGTCTCCATGAACGCGTCGCGTTCGGCCCAGGCCAGATTGGCGAGTTCGAGGGCAACCTGTTCGGCGAGCGTGACATCGCCGTCACTGACGGCGACCGTCGCGAACCCCATCTCCGTGATGTCGAGCCAGGGCTGGACGGTAAATACGCTCGCCGAGAGCAACGATCCGCCTTCCGCGGCGGCGGCAGCCTGCATCAGCCGCTGAAACGGCCCGGGTAGATGGTGCATATGGGTCGAGGCCGGGACCACCATTGGGATCTTCACCATCGCCATCGCCGGCCGCACGCCGTCGCGCAGCATGCGGACCATCACCCCCGCGCCGCGCTGGCCGGTCTCACGCAGGTCGATGTGGGGGGAGGTGCGAAACCCGACGATGGCATCCGCGTGCTCGCCCGCGCGCCGGGTGACATTGGCGTGCAGATCCATGGTCACGACGAGGGGTGTATCGGCTCCGATCGCCGCGCGCACGGCGGCGATGATTGCCCCATCAGGGTCATCATCCTCATCACTGACCATCGCCCCATGCAGCGCCAGCAGGACGCCGTCGTAGGGACCGTGCTCGCGGACTCCCGCCAGGAGATCGTCGAGCAGCGCGTGATAGGCGGCGGTCACCACCTTGCCCCCCGACATAGCGAAGGTGGCGAGGATTGGGACCGACTCGATCCCGGCCGGCTCGAGGACGTCGAGGAAACCGGCGATCTCGGTATTGGTATCGCGCAGTCCGGAGACCAGGTCGGCGCCGTGCCAGAGGTGCCACGCGGCGAAGTCGGCCAGGGTCGTCGGCCTGGGGACGAAGGTGTTGCTCTCCTGCTTCAGCTCGGCGATCGCTACGCGCATGTCGCCTCGATCCTGGTGGGCCAGTCTGCCGCGTCTCCTCGTCGCAGGCCATGCGCTCGGGTATACCGGAAGCCCCCGTAAGACCTGTCTGCCCGCATGACCGGCGGGACTGTATGATCGTGGCGTGGGATTGTCAATCTTGGTTCAGCGACACGGTGGCGGTGTCATTCCGAGGGGCGAGGAATCTCGTCGTCACGTCGGGTCCGGTCGCCACAAACGAGATCCTCACGCCTTCGGCTCAGGATGACACCTGCTCCCAGTTAGGGTACTGAGTTTGCATGTGCGCGAGTGAGTGAGCGACCGCACGCCACTGGCCGCGGG
>JAHWJF010000301.1:0-1370 GCA_019348515.1 Chloroflexota bacterium
TTTCGTCACAGAGCTTACGGACCTTGTTGAAATAATCAGAAGAGCCCGGCGGGATGCAACCGCCGGAATTCTGAACGGGCTCGAGGATGATCGCCGCGACCTGGTCTGGACCTTCGAATTCGACAATCCGTTCGATCTCGTCGTAACAGGTCAGCGTGCAAGTGGACGCGTCCTGGCAGTATGGGCAGCGATACCGGTGGGACATCGGCGCGTGCCGCGCGCCAGGAACAAGCGGTCCAAAGGCGCTGCGGGCGTCGGTGAGGCCGTTGACCGAGAGCGCGCCCATCGTGGTGCCGTGGTACGCCACGCGTCGTGAAACCGTTTTCCAGCGATGCGGAAATCCATTGATCGTGTGGTACTGCTTGGCGAGTTTGAGTGCCGATTCAACGGCCTCGGATCCGCCCGACGTGAAGAAGACGCGCGCCTCGCCTCCGAGGGGCGCGAGATCGCCCAGGCGATCGGCCAGGACTGCTGTGGGCACGCTGATATAACCAAACGGGTTGACGAACGGCAACTGTGCGGCCTGGCTCGCCATAGCGTCGACGATGCGCTGTCGACCGTAACCAGCATTGACTGAGTAGATTCCTGCCAGAAGATCGAGATACGCGTTCCCATCAACGTCCCAGACCGTGCAGCCCTCACCTCGGACCAGCATGAGCGGCCGGCGGTCGGGATCGCTGAACTCGGCCATCTGCGTGAAGTGCAGCCAGGCGTTGTCGCGGACCGCGCCGTGCACGCGCTCCGCGTCATAGATTTCGGCCGATTGAAGATCCGCGGAGATCGCGGTCATGAAGACCCCCTACGTGCGCACCGCCGGTTACACTGAATGCCGGAGTGTAGCTGAGCGCTGGAGGAGCGGTTGAAAGCAGTTCTGGATGACAGGGCGCACGTCACAACCGCAGCAGCGGGGTCAGCACCTGTCTTCGCGGACGCACGGCGGTCGTTCGCTCCGGAGATCGACGCCGTGACGCTTCAGGAGCAGGTGGCCGAGGTCGTCGCGCTTCTCTGGACGGACGCGACGAAGGTGACAACCTTCATTCCATTGCTCGCTTTGCGCGATTTGTGGATACGGCCCCTCGGCGATCTCGACGCTCGTCAGATGTGACGAATCGGAGCGGGCTATAAAATGGCGAAGTCGGAAGACAAGCGATCGCGGCGGCGTCGATCTGCCGCTCCTAATGGTCGCAAAGATGACGCCGTGGACGGTCAAGCGGCAGCCGAATCGGCGAACAATGTGCACCACTTGAGCGCTGTTCCCCAGACCGACTATGCCATCGAGTTGCCCCCGCTCGATCCTGAGATGTTCATCAATCGAGAACTGAGTTGGCTCGATTTCAACAATCGGGTCTTGTTCGAAGCCGAAGAGCGCG
>JAHWJF010000301.1:1470-5290 GCA_019348515.1 Chloroflexota bacterium
GAACTGAGTTGGCTCGATTTCAACAATCGGGTCTTGTTCGAAGCCGAAGAGCGCGGTAACCCGCTTCTGGAGCGAGTCAAGTTCGCGGCAATCTTCGCGAGCAATCTGGACGAGTTCTTCATGATCCGGGTGGCGGGCATCCAACGCAAGGTTGCGGCCGGCGTTGCGGTTCGCGGTCCTGACGGACGCACTCCCGTAGAGCAGCTAAATGCGGTTCGAGCGAAGTCACAGGTCGCGCTTGACCGGCATGCGGCTGTCATTACAAACGATCTTCTCCCCGGACTTGCCGCTGGAGGGATTGAGATCGTGCCGTATGAGTCGCTTAGTGACCAGCAGCGGGAAGCGGTGACCCGGCGTTTTGTGCGCGAGATCTTTCCCATTCTCACACCGCAGGCGATCGACCGGGGACGCCGGTTTCCGCACGTCTCGAATCGCAGCCTCAACTTGATCGTCTCGCTCCACCTCCCGGAAGGTACGCGGTTCGCCCGGATCAAGATCCCGGCAACACTGCCACGATTCATTCCCGTCACGAACGGTCCAGGGAGTAGCGATGCGCGGCCAGTCGTCTTCACGTGGCTCGAGCAGGTCGTGGCCGCTAACTTGGGACGACTGTTCGCGGGCGCCGAAATCATCGCCTCGTATCCGTTTCACGTCACGCGCGACTCCGATATCGAGCTCGACGAGGACGGAGGCGATGACGATGAAGTCAACCTGAAGACGGTCATGCGCGAGTCAATCGCACAGCGGGCGTTCGGTCCAGTCGTACGATTGTTGATCGACCGAACGATGCCGGATGACATCCGTGATTGGCTGGTCGAGCATCTCAGCGCGACGGAGGATGATCTCTACACCGTCGATGGACCACTGGCTACGGACGGTCTGTGGGACCTCGTGTCGATTGACCGGCCGGATCTGAAGGACGGTGCGTTAGCACCGGCGCCGGTTCCGGGACTGTCCGCCATCCCTGGCCAGCAGCCAGACGACATCTTTGCATCGATCCGAGAACGAGACATTCTCATCCATCACCCGTATCAATCGTTCGGGGCCGTCGTCGATTTTCTACGGGCCGCAGCAGGCGATCCCGATGTTGTTGCCATCAAACAGACGCTGTATCGCATCGGCGGCGATTCGCCGCTGATCCCCTCCCTGATCGAAGCCCGGGACGACGACACGCAAGTCGCGGTTCTAGTCGAGCTCAAGGCTCGCTTCGACGAGGAGAGCAACATCAGCTGGGCCGAAGAGCTCGAGCGGCATGGGGTACATGTTGCCTATGGTCTCACTGGGCTGAAGACTCACTGCAAAGCCACGCTCGTCGTGCGGCGTGAACCGAGCGGCTTGCGCCGATACGTGCATCTGGCGACGGGAAACTACAACGCATCGACGGCGCGAGTCTATGAGGATTTCGGCTATCTGACCGCGCGAGAGGACATCGGCGCTGACGTCTCGGACCTCTTCAACGTCCTGACCGGCTTCGCGCAACAGGATGTCTACCGCAGCATCTGGGTGGCTCCAAGAGCACTGCGTCAGGAATTGCTCGCGGCGATCGATCGGGAGATCGACGCGCACCGCCAGCATGGGAACGGGCAATTGGTCTTCAAGGTCAACGCGCTCGTCGATCGCCTCGTTATCCGTGCCCTGTACCGTGCGTCAAGAGCAGGTGTGAAGATCGGTCTCATCGTCCGTGGCGCATGCAGTCTTCGGCCTGGGGTTGCGGGATGGAGCGACAACATTCGCGTAATCAGCGTTATTGGCCGCTTCCTGGAGCATAGTCGCATCTATGCCTTTGGCAACAGAGGCGAGAGCAGAGTCTACCTGGGCAGCGCCGATCTCATGGAACGGAATCTTGACCACAGGGTGGAGGTCGTATTTCCCGTCGAGGATCCGCACTGGGCAAATGAAATCCGGGACGAGATTGTACCGGCGTACTTTCGCGATACCGTCAATGCGTGGGAGCTTGGGTCAGACGGGAGGTACGTCCGGATTGAGCCCTCGCCGGACGAGGCGCCCTTTGACGTCCACTCCTGGTTGATTACACGCTACAAGATCCCTACTGACTGGATGCTTACCAGCGCGACGCGGAGCGGGCCCCGCCAGGTGCCACTACCAGAAACAGGTTGACCGTGCGGGGACCGCGACCACCGCTCGGCTCCGGCTGGAACGTCGTGAGTTCATGAGCCTCAACTACGGCATCAGCTCCTCGCCGGGTTCGGCGACGAGAGCTTGAGTCTCCAGCGCCGTGAGGGCGAAGTTGTCAATCTCCTGCTGGAGTGCATCACGGAGATTGATCAGGTCAACGAGATCGAGCCCAGCCAGTACCGCGTTGTTCTCGGGGTCACCATCGTCAATACTCTGACCCACCACGCGGAATTCGACCTCCCAGCCCTCGTCGCCGTTGGCATCCCCTGCCGCCGGCGCCTCGTCCATGTAGATGTTATAGGTTTCCACGCCACATTCCTCCTGCGCCCACGGCAACAGCCCCGCCTGACCGGAGCGTAGCGTCAAGGTGACGGATCGGCAAGCGGGGGGTGCAAACGGGAGGGACGAGGGAACCTGATCCGCGCAATCCCGACGGCAGAAAGCGGTGCGGCCACGGCACGAGCCGTCCGGACGTCGGGCCCGTCAAGATCCGCCTCGTGACGCAGCACGGCCCCGCGAACCAGATTGCGTCCGAGGTACCGGCTCAGGTCGTAGGGGTCGGGTGACTGTGGCCCATAGTTGATTGGGTTCTCCTGCCATCATGGTGGCGCTCGAGCGCGGTCAAGGCGAGGATGCGCCCGACCAGAAAAGAGTGGCCGACCCCAGTGCCTGATTACCCAACCCCGTAAAGGATGTCTGGATGCCGATCGAGATGGCCGACGTGCGGTGAGTTCGTCTTACTGCGATTTGTAGTCTCGACATGCTCCCGTTGGTTAGCCCTGTATCGTCTCTGTCGACGTTTTCCGCGCTGCCCTCTCGTCTTGGAGCGCGGCGAGCACACGTGCGTGCGACTCAGGATCGACCGCCGCGACCAGTCCGTTGAGATTGTGTGGCACTCGTTTGTTGTAGGTGAAGCGATCTCCCGCGAGATCCGTCACGACGCCACCTGCCTCATGGAAAACGCGATCGGCCACGGCGACGTCCCATTCGGATGCCATGGTCTGGTCCCCACTCGGGCGAATGCCCAACATGACATCCACCCCGCGCGGAGTCAGAAACAGTCGAGGCGAGAAACCAGTCACCATCGGTCGCGTGGGCGCAACACCAAGACGTTCGGCGACTGATTGCACGATCGCTTCATTCTCAGGGGCGCCAAACCACTTTGAGGTTGCCAATCGCAGGCGATCACCGGCAGGTTCGAATCGAACCTGTTCCAACTCGCCGTCGCCCCGGCGGACCCAGGCTCCCCCGCCGGCGACTGCCGATACCATCAGTCTTGTCGTCGGTTGATATCCTGCGGCGACGACGGGGCGGCCGTTTTCGATGAGGGCGACAAGAACGTCGAATTCCCCGCTGCGCCGGATGAACTGCTCCGTACCGTCGATAGGGTCGACGATCCAACAACGGGACGCCGCCAGTCGGAGTTCATCGTCCAGACCTTCCTCGCTGAGAATGGGATCGTCAGGGCAAAGCTCGTTCAAGACCTGGCGAACCGCCCGATCCGCCGCGAGATCCGCGTCGGTGACGGGAGACCCATCGCCCTTCGCGTAGGTCGCGGCCGTTTCCCCGTCGTAGAACTCCCGGACGACAACGCCCGCCGCGACCGCCGCCGCAATGGCCGCATCGAGATCATCACTAGAGTGCGGACTCTTGCCATCCAATCAGTCGTACCTTCCTCGGGTTC
>JAHWJF010000302.1 GCA_019348515.1 Chloroflexota bacterium
ATCTGGCTTCGAGGAATGCCGTATAGATTGCGGCAAACGCGTCACCGGCCGCCAGCTTGCGCTCCTTGCCGCGCTTGGTCACGTCGTCGTAGAAGATGTAGACGACGGGTCCGGTGGGATCCGCGAGATCGATGTGCTCGCGGCGCAGCGCCAGCAGCTCGGCGCGAGTCAATCCGAGCCGCAACATCAGCCAGACCGCTGGCAGGCTCCAGGCTTCGTCCTCGGCCGCGGCGGACAGCAAGGCCTCCTGTTCGATGGGGAACAGTGGGACTGGTGAGCGGAGGGGAATCGTATGCGGATAGTGCCCCTCAGTGGGGTCCGACCGCAGCACCCGGGCATCGTCGATCAGAAAGCGGAAAAAGCGCCTGACAGACGTCAGCCGGCGCTTGCGGGTGGCTCTACCATTGGCGTCGCCCAGCAGCCGTGCGATATCCGTCTGGTTGACGGCGTTGATTGGCTTGGGGCCGATCAGCTTCTCGAGCACGACCAGATCGTAGCAATAGGACTCCACGGTGTTGGTGGGTCGTCCTGCCTGCTCGAGCTCGCGCCGGTACCAGGATCGGGCCAGTTCGAGGCTGCTTCCAGCCGATAGCGGCGGCAGACCGCCAAGGACCGGGCTGAACGAGCCCGCGGGGCCAGGGGCGAATAGCGGAAGCTGATCGGGAGATTCGTCCGCGAATCGCTCCTCGCGTGCCAGGAGCGCAGGGTCTTCACTGTATGGTTTTTCGCGCTCGGCGGTGGTAAGCCCATCGACGGCGCCGCGGGCGCGAGCTCGTGGCGCTGGCTGCTGAGTTGGGGTGCGTGGTGTCCGGGTCATACGCTGCGTCTCCGGCGAGAAAATCGACAATCAGAGCCTAGGAGGGGAGCCGCGGACTGTCAAGAACGTCCGTTCGTGCGTCGTTAGTCCGTTCGTCCTCATTCACGAGGTTCCGGTAACGTCCCGCTTTGGGCGACAATGGCAGCATGCAGAGAAAGAGCGGGTTGGTCCGGTCGATTGACTGGGATCGCTTGGTGTATGGGGAAGGTTGATGTCAGAAACTGGGATGAGCATGGGAGCGAACGGTTCAGGCGCGACGAACGGGGTCACCTGGGTGCGACGATCGGAGGTGCCTCCGTTCTCGCCGGCACCCGGGATTCAGGTACAGCCGGTCATCGGCGAATCATTGATGACGTGCTGGATTGCGATGGAGCCTGGAGCGGTCGTGGCCGAGCACAGTCATCCCAACGAGCAGCTGGGGGTGGTGGTTGAGGGTTCCGTCTCGATCACCGCCGAAGGGGAAACGCGGGAGATGGTGGTAGGGGACGCGTACGTAGTGCCAAAGGATCTGGCGCACCGAGGAGTCGCGGGAGCAAACGGTGTCCTCCTGGTCGAGACCTTCGTTCCCATCCGCGAGGAGTACGCCAAGGCGTGGCGAGCGGTGGTCGAGGGTTAGCAGCGCATTGCGGCGCTCGTGCGTGCAGCGTTGCCTCACCCGACGCCGTCTGTCACAATCCGGGATTGGCCCGGTCTCGCCGGATACTCGTAGATTCTTCCTCTCGTTACGCGTTCCAGAAGGGATGAGGTTTCCCGATCCATGACGAGTCAGATGCCCGCGCCGATGTCCGGCGAGGAGGTGCGACGCCGCTTTGTCGAGTTTTTCGAGGAGCGCGGTCACCGTGAGGTGCCGTCGTCGTCGCTCGTCCCGCACAACGACCCCACCGTCTTGCTGACGACCGCCGGTATGCAGCAGATGACCCCGTACTTCATGGGTCTCGAACAGCCGCCCGCTCAGCGCCTGGTCTCGGTCCAGAAGTGCTTCCGCACCGTCGATATCGACGAGGTGGGTGACGAAAGCCACTGCACCTTCTTCTTCATGCTGGGGAACTTCTCGGTCGGCGACTATTTCAAGCGAGAATCGCTGGAATGGTCCTGGGAGTTCCTGACCCGCGTGTTGGGAATCCCGGAAGACCGGCTCTATCCGACCGTCCATCCCGATGACCAGGATGCACTCCGAATCTGGCGCGACGAGATCCGGGTTCCCGAGGAGCGGATCGGCAAGCTGGAGGACAACTGGTGGGGGCCGGTGGGCGCCACCGGGCCTAACGGCCCCGACTCGGAGATCTATTTCGACCGCGGACCCGAGCATGGATGTGGCTCGCCGGACTGCGCACCGGGTTGCGATTGCGAGCGCTACCTGGAGGTCTGGAACAACGTTTTCATGGAGTTCGTGCAGCACCCTGATGGTACGCGCACGCCGCTCCCTCGCCAGCACGTGGATACCGGCATGGGACTGGAACGGCTGGCGATGGTCATGCAGGGGGCGGAGTCGGTTTACGACATCGATCTCTACCAGGCGATCATCCAGCGTGTGGCCACGCTGGCGGGCGTCAGCTACGGAAGTGATCCGGAGACCGACCGGGCACTGCGGATCATCGCCGACCACGCGCGTGGGGGCGCCTTCCTGATCGCCGACGGCGTCCTGCCTGGAAATGAAGGCCGATCGTACGTTCTGCGCCGTATCCTGCGCCGTGCCATCCGGGCCGGTCGCAAACTCGGTCTCGAGGAGCCGTTTCTGGCGGGGGTCGCCGGGGTCGTGATCGATCAGTTCGCGCATCACCATCGTGAGCTGACAGACCGCCACGGTCAGATCGAAAAGATCCTGACGCACGAAGAGGAGAGCTTCGGCCGTACGTTGAGCGCGGGAATGGCTCGCTTTCAGACGCTGGTCGAAGATCTGGCGAGGAAGGCAGCGGAGCAGGGAGAGACGGTTGCCCGTGCTCTGCCCGGACGAGAGGTCTTCCGGCTCTATGACACCTATGGGTTCCCGTTCGATCTCACGCTCGAGCTTGCCCGCGAACAGGGCCTGGAGGTCGACCAGATCGGATTCGAAGAGGCTTTCGCTGAGCAGCGCGATATAAGCCGGGGCCGTTCAGCCGATGCCTTCCGCGATCGAGCGCGGTCACGCGCCGAGCTCTACGTCGATCTCGCCCAAGGGCCAACCGAGTTTCTGGGATACGAGCAGACCGCGGCTGAGGCACGGGTGCTGGGACTGGTCAGCGCGGATGGTCCAGTTGACGAGGCTGAGGCAGGTGATTCGATCGAGGTGATCCTCGACCGCACCCCGTTTTACGGGGAGTCGGGCGGGCAGATCGGCGATACCGGCTCGATTCGCACGGAGACCGGGCTGATCAACATCGACGACACGTTCAAGCCAACCCCGGACATCCACGTTCACCGGGGTACAGTAGCCGAAGGCTTCGTGCGAGCAGGAGAGGCTGCAAGGGCTGAGATCGACGCGGAACGGCGGGAAGCAATCCGTCGAAACCACACGGCGACCCATCTCTTGCACCGCGCGCTGCGGTCGGTCCTCGGGGAGGAGTCACGCCAAGCGGGGTCGCTGGTGGCGCCCGACCGGCTGCGCTTCGATTTCACGGCCCTGGAAGGGGTGCGCGATGACGAGCTCCTGAACGTCGCCGCGATCGTGAATCACGAGATTGCACGGAATGTCGAGGTGATAACCGAGGTCAAGCCGTATCAAGATGCGGTCGAGGGCGGCGCCATGGCGCTCTTCGGTGAAAAGTACGGCGATTCGGTGCGCGTGGTCGAGATTCCCGAGTTCTCTCAGGAGTTGTGCGGAGGAACGCATGTCCGCGCCACCGGCGATATTGGACCGTTTCTGATCGTCTCCGAAGGGAGCGTGGCCGCGGGCGTGCGTCGCATCGAGGCGGTAACCGGTGACGCCGCCATCGAACGGATGTTGACCCAACAGCGGCTCCTGGAGCAGAGCGGCCGGTCGCTGCGCGCGACATGGTCGGACATCCCCGAGCAGATCGACGCCTTGCAGGAGCGTATTCGCGGTCTGGAACGAGAGACTGAGCGTCTGCGGGGGCAGTTAGCGGCGGCGCGCGTTGGGGATCTCCTCGATCGAGCAGTAGAGGTCAACGGCCGGCGAGTGCTGGCGGTGCGAGCCGACGTCGATGGCAAGGACGCGCTGCGCCAGATGGGCGACCGCCTGCGGGACCGCATGGGCTCGGGCGTCGTCGTGCTGGGGGCCGTTATCGATGGCCGGCCGAGCCTGCTGGCGATGGTCACTCCGGATCTGGTGGCGCAAGGGGTCAGAGCTGGTGACATCGTGCGCGAGACAGCCGCGATTGTGGATGGCAGGGGCGGTGGCCGTCCAGAACTGGCGGAGGCGGGCGGGAAGGATGCGGAAAAGCTCGATGCCGCGCTTGCGGCGGTGGCCGGTATCGTCGAGCGTGGAGCGTCTCGTTGAGCGAAGCCGCGGGTTGATCCAATGAGACGATGACTGAGCGCAACCCAACAGTCGTCGTCACCTCCGACGAGACACTGACTGGAATCGTCGAACGGCTGCTCGAGGCAGCCAACGGCGGACACACGGTCGATCTTGTCGTGCCGATCGATAGCGCATTGCTGCTGACCGCGCGTGAGTTTCGCATCCTCAAGGACGCAATCGTCGACGATCGCATCCCGTTGATACTGCGTACCGCCGATCCACTCCGCCTTCAGCTCGCGGAACGACTTGGCATTCCCGCGCGGGCGCTACCGCGGCCGCGAGCCGCGGTCGAACCGGCACTAATTGCTCCGGCGCCAAACCCGATCGTTCCAGAACCGTCGATCGCCGGCGACGGGGACTGGCCCGGTGGCACATTGGTCGTGGATGCGGTCATGCGCCCCCCGGCAGAATCGCACTGGCCGAGTCCGGATGGTTCGGCCAACGTGAGCGATGACGACGGGCAGGGCACTGAGCGGCAAGCAGAGACTGATCTCGAGCCGGCTCCAGGGAATCCACCACGACGCTGGCTGCCGGTAGCGGCGGCGCTTACCGCGCTCGTCGCCGTGGCGGTGCTCGTCATCCGCTTTGTGGTACCGCAAGCGGTAGTGACCATCGTCCCTCGATCGGCCCCAGTTGCGGCGTCGGTCGTGTTCGACGTCACGACCGATGGGCAACCAATTGACGACGAGGCGGCGTTTGCCCTCATCGCGCGGCAGCGCCAGATCGAGGTCGTCTGGGAAGGGGCTGCGCCGGTTACCGGCGTGCGCGTCGAACCGGATGGAACGGCCAGCAGCCCGATTGAGCTGAGGAACGCCTCCGGGGAGCCGCTCGTCGTCGACACCGGCACAACCATCTCGACTGAAACAGGGGTCGAGTTCGCCTTTACCGAAGCGGTCACGGTCCCTGCCGTGGACCCGGGCACAGGCCGGCCTGGAGAGGCGAGCGGGCACGTGCAGGCAGTGCAGCCGGGGTCGGGGGGCAACATCGGTACCGGTGAGCTCGGCGGCCGCCGTGG
>JAHWJF010000303.1 GCA_019348515.1 Chloroflexota bacterium
CAGATCGCGGAACGGGTGGCCGCCACCGAGAACCCTCTCTTTGGGTCGGTTGAGGCCGTCAATGGCTACGTCAACATCGCGTTCGACAGCAACGCCGTCGCCTCGGCGCTGATTGGCGAGGTGCTGGAGCGTGGGGCGTCGTATGGGCAGGGGACGCCAATTACCGAGACGGTGATGGTCGAGCACTCTCAACCCAACACGCACAAGGCCTTCCATGTCGGTCACCTCAGGAACTCGGTGCTCGGCGTCGCGATCAGCAATGTCCTGCGCGCCGCGGGGTATGACGTGCAGGACGCCAACTACATCGGCGACATCGGCCTGCACGTCGTGAAATGCCTCTGGTGCTACGAGCGGTTCCATCGCGGCGAGGAGCCAGCCAGCCCAGAAGCACGCGGCCGCTGGCTGGGCGAGGTCTACGCCGAGTCGGATGCGCGGCTGAACTTCCGCAAGGACGTCCTTGACTTCCTGCAGCTCCTGGCGGGGGAGGACCCGCAGTTCGTTGCCACCATCGACCGCATGCTCAAGTACCTCTGGCGCAAGAACGCGGACGGCGAGGATATCGCCTACCTGCTAGGGCGCATCATCCACGCGCAGCCAATCAAGGACGAGCTATTGCGCCAGGACGATGTCATCCCCTTGTTCTGGCCAATCGTCGGTGATCAGCTTCGGGCCGAGATGGAGGCTCCGAAACCCTATGTCCCCGTGGAGGGCGAACCAGAACCGACGATGACGCCTGAAGAGCGGCTGGCGCGGTGGGAATCGCTCGCCGAGCACATGGACGAATGGTGGACGGCGTCTCCCGGTTGGCGCGAGGAGGTGCGAGAGACGTTCGCGCGCTGGGAGGCTCAGGAGCCCGCGTTCGTCGCGCTCTGGGAGACGACGCGGGATTGGAGCATGGCCGATTTTCGCCGCATCTTCGCCGAGCTCGGCGCGACATTCGACGTCTGGTTCTTCGAGAGTGAGGTCGAAGACGAGGGCAAGCGGATGGCGCACGATCTCCTGGAGCGCGGGATCGCGGAGATCTCGGACGGGCTGCCGGTGGTCAAGATCGACGAGAAGCTGGGTCTCACGGAGCCGACCTACCGCACGATGCCGATCCTCCGCTCCGATGGCAGCTCACTCTACTCCACCAAGGATCTGGCTCTGACGAGGAGGAAGTTCGAAGAATACGGAGTCGATCGCGCGATCTGGGTCGTCGACGTCCGGCAGTCACTCTATTTCCAGCAGGTCTTCAAGATCCTCGAGTTATGGGGTTTCGAGCAGGCGCGCCAGGCCTACCATCTCGGGTACGAGATGGTTGTGCTGCCCGAGGGGGTCATCTCCTCCCGCAAGGGAAACGTCCCCGTTTACGACGACGTGCGTGACGCCGTGCTGGCGCGGGCGCGGCAGATCATCGAGGAGAAGAACCCGGACCTTTCCCCCGAACGGAAGGCCCAGGTCGCCTGGGAGGTGGCGCTCGGCTCGCTGAAGTACGCGATGCTGGCGCGCGATAACAACAAGGTGGTCCTGTTCGACCTGGACGAAGCGCTCTCCTTCGACGGTCACGCGGCGCCGTATATCCAGTACGCGCACGCGCGGGCCTGCCGCATCCTGGAGCATGCCTCGGAAACGGAGGAGACGCTCCTGCCCCGGCTCGACGGGCTCGATTTCGGAACATTACAGCCGGAAGAGCTCGGGCTGCTGCAGGGGATCGCATCGCTGCCCGACGAGATCCAGCGCGCCGCGGCGGAGTACCGTCCGCTCCTGATCGCCTCGTATGTCTACGATCTGGCGAAGCGCTTCAACGACTTCTACCACGCCTGCCCCGTGCTGACCTCTCCAGAGCCGACACGCACCGGGCGGCTGGCGCTGACCGCGGCGACACGACGGACGCTGGCAAACGGGCTGGCACTGCTGGGGATCGCCGCTCCCGCCGAGATGTAGGGGGACGCTGCGCTGAGGGAGCGCAGCGTCCCCCTACCCCCTAGAATATTGTGAAGTGATGAACTCCATTCCGCAATTCGCAAAAACATGATGGAGTGCGCGTACGACCTCGCGCAATAACATCATTCTGACAATTAGCACCGAAATCCGCGATCCGTTACCCATATGGACCCCGTATCCGGCACCGGTGGTGAAACCGAATATCGGCACTGTACGTACAATGGAGTAAGATCTGTGACGGATAGGCACAGATATTGCTACCCGGCATGGAACCCCGCCGTCCGTCCGGGAGCGCGTACAGTTTCAGGAGTTCGACCATGCGCGAGTTCGCGACAATTTTCCCTACTGAACGGATCACCGTGGACGAGGCGCGGGGCGTTCGCGATGCTGATGGGCCGTGGGATGATGACGATGTCATCGACGCCGTTCTCAGGCTCGTCGCCGATCATCACCGCGCGGTTGGCGCGGCCATTGGCAAGCGTTCCTTCTCCCCGAGTCTCGCCGAGCTGCGGCAGAGCCCGCTGGGTCAAGATCTCCGTCTGCTGACCGCGGCTGGGTACGGCGATGTTAGCCGCGACCAGGTGCGCGAGACCGCCGGCCGCGTGACCGACCTCCTGCTGCGCCCGCTCGCCGCCGAGGGAATGGTCATCCCGGCCTGGTTCTGGGGTACGGCCATCGGCCGCATCATCGCTCGCGCCGCTCGCGTCACCTACGGTGACGATGGGCTGATGAGCATCGAGGACGCCGCTGATCGCCTCGGGATTGCCCCAGAGCTTGTCGCCGGCTGGACGACCGACGGCGCAATCATCTCAATTCCTGACGACGCGGGCCGACCGATGGTGCCGCGGGACGCGATCGAGAAGCGCCGGATGATCGCCCGCGAGCTGGCGGGTCTGCAGATGGAAGTTGGCGAAGACGTGCTCGTGCGCGAGCAGCGCCTGGCATCGTAGCGAATCATTCGCCCATTCAAGCGCGATCGGCCCCCTCCGGTCGCGATCGACGAGGCGCCCCTGTCCGGAACCTCCCGGCTCGGGCGCCTCGGTGTCCACTCAGAGAGTTACCTCGCCACGGGCTCCCGTTCCAGGACGTCGAGCACCTCGGCGGCGACCTCGTACCGTCCGAAGGACGGCATCAGGTAGACCCCCTGCACCAGCGGGCGTAGCTCCTGGAGCAGCTCTTGCGCCATCTTCACCCCCTCGCGGCGGCCGTCCGGTCCCGCCAGGCGCATGCGCTCCCGCGCCTCATCGCTCAGGGTGATACCCGGCACCTCGTTGTGCAGGAACTCCGCGTGCTTACTGCTTTGCAGCGGCAGGATGCCGGCCAGCACGGGCACCGGCAACCGCTCGACCCCATACGCCTCCAGGAAACGAGTCCAGGAGGCCGGGTCGTAGATCGGCTGCGTCATGACCAGGTGCGCGCCCGCCTCCAGCTTTGCCCGCAAGCGTCCCGCCTCGTGTTCGAGGTCGTCTCGGGTGGGATCGACAGCACAGGCGACGGTAAACCCGGCCGGGCGGCCGATTGAGGCTCCCGCCGAGTCGGCGCCGCTGTTGAGGCGCTCCAGGATGCGGATCAGCCCGATCGAGTCGACGTCGTAGACCGCCGAGGAATCGGGGTAGTCGCCGAGGCTGGGCGGGTCGCCGGTGAGGGCGATGATGTTACGCACCCCGACCGCATGCGCCCCCAAGAGCTCCGACTGCAGACCCATGAGTGAACGGTCGCGGGTGGTGAAGTGCAGGATCGTCTCGACCCCGGTGCGGTGCTGGATGAGATAACAGAGCGTCAAGGCGCTCATCCGCACCCGGGCCATTGGGGAGTCGGCAACATTGATGAAATCGACTCCCGCCTCCTGCAGCAGACAGGCGCCGTCCAGCGCTTTGGTCGGGTTGAGCCCCTTGGGCGGGTCGACCTCCACACTGACCACGAACTCACCGCGATCCAGCTTCTCGCGCAGCCGAGTCGGCCCCTCGGCCGCAACCAGATCGAGCTCCGGAGCGGTCAGCACCCGTGTCCGGTGGATCACCCGGCTGGCGTGGGAGGAGGCAGACGTCCCGTCGGCCGCGGCTTCCGCCGTCCAGGCATCGAGAGCCGCGCGCATAGCCGCCGTGTGGAGCGGCGTGGTGCCGCAGCACCCGCCGATGATGCGCACCCCAGCGGCCGCCGCGCGCCGTGCGAACCCCGCGAAGTACTCCGGCGACGACGGATAAATGACGCGCCCGGCCACATGCGCGGGCCATCCAGCGTTGGGCATGCAGGAGACGGCGGGGACATCTGCCCCCTGCTCTGCAATCGCGAGGTGACGGACCAAAGTCTCGGCGACGGGAAGCAGCCGCTGCGGCCCGACGGAGCAATTCGCTCCGATGACGGCAACACCCATCCCGTACAGGTGAGCGGCGACCTCCTCCGGCGAGCTGCCGCCGATGGTGCGGCCGTCCTCGGCGAAGGTCATCGAGGCGACGATTGGCAGATCGCACGCTTCGCGCGCGGCACTGACCGTCTCCGCCATCTCGTCCAGACTGCCGATCGTCTCCAGCACGAGGAGATCGACACCCCCCTCGAGTAAGGCCTCGATTTGCTCCCGGAACGCGTCCCGTACCTCCTCCGGCGTGATCACCCCGAAGGGCGCCAGCGTGCGGCCGGTTGGGCCAATCGATCCCGCCACCAGCGCCGGACGACCCGTGATCTCGCGCGCCTCGCGGGCCAGACGCACCGCTTTCTTGTTGATCTCCTTCACCCGGTCGGCCAGCCCGAAGGCCTCCAGCTTGAAGCGGTTAGCCCCGAAAGAGTTCGTCTCGAGCAGGTCGGCGCCAGCATCGAGATAAGCACGATGGGTGTCGAGAACGAGATCGGGGCGAGTGAGGTTGAGCGCGTCGAACGACTCGTCGAGGGACGCACCGGCGGCGTAGAGCATAGTGCCGATAGCACCATCGGCGAGGATCGGTCCGGCGGCGAGGCGGTCGAGCAGCGGATGAGACATCTTGGAACTCCAGGTACCTATCGGGGCGTGATTGCACAACTCTACCCGACGATCACTTCTTGAAGTCCTGGAGGGCGGTCATTGACGGCTGCGGTAAACGCGGCGTTCACTCGAAACGCCGATGCGGCGCGGGCTTCGACACCCACGCCGCACCGGTGAAATGAGGGAAGGGCGAGAGCAGCGGGGATGGACGCGGCCGGGAATCAGTTAACCGGGTTGACAAAAGTAATGGACCGGGGTAAAGCAGCGGTCTCTCAGGGAGGGTGCTGCCATGTCATTGGCACTGCGCGCGCAGCACGGGCAGCTGCGTCACTTGACCCGAACCGATCCCGATCCCCGCGTCCGTCGCCGCGCTCA
>JAHWJF010000304.1 GCA_019348515.1 Chloroflexota bacterium
GTCTCCCAAGGCGGGTAGTAGGGCGGGTCGATGGTCAGATCGAACCGCGCTGGAGATTGCAGATCGTCGATGAGCGCCTGGACCTCGGCCAGGACGCTCTCGCTGCTTTCGCCGGCCACGATCATGCGGTTGAGGATCACCCGCGCCTTCTCCGGCACGGTGATGACGTACTGGTCGTTGCCACTGGCGAAGGAGAGGACGCAGCGGCTGCCCCGCATCCGCGGATGATCGAGTAGGAGGATGTCGTCAAGGCGGGCGACGAGTCGTGCCGCCTCGGTGGCGGCGTTGATTCCTTCCCAGGGCCAGGAGGCGTGGGCGGCCCTTCCCGTGACGTCGATCCTCACTAGCGTCTTGCCGACGGAGCCAAGCGCGGGCCGCTCCCATGAAGACTCCGTGACGACGCAGTAGTCCGCCTGGATACCAGCGGCAATCAACGCCCGTGCCCCGATCGAATACGCCTCCTCGTCCACGACCGAGGTGAACAGGACTGACCCGTGCCAGCGCTCCCGGTTCCGCGCCAGGGCGCGGGTGGCCAGCATGGCCGCCGCCACGCCCGATTTCATGTCGGCCGCGCCAATACCATAGAGCCGGTCGCCATCGCGGCGCGTCGTCCACGGGTCGGATGACCATCCCTCTACCGCCAGCACGGTATCGACATGGCCATTGAGCAGGAGCGTTGGCCCGGTGCCATTGTCGACGCGGGCGATCACATTCGGCCGGTCGCCTTCGGTCGGATGCAACTCCGGAGCGAGGTCATTCGCCTCGAGCCACCTCGCGACATGGCGCTGCACCGGACCTTCTTCGCCGGGATAGCTGCGGAATGCAACCAACTCGGCGGTGAGCGCGGCCGCTTCTTCGGGCGCGAACAGGTCACGCAACCAGGATTCGGTCACCAGATGGGCCCCTCTCCCCGGCGAATCTGGACGCTACATGTGCAGCGCCAGCTCGTAGGCGGGATCGCTTAGCGCCGCGCGCGTAGCGGAGAACGGCTCGATCGGGTATCGAGTCTCGCCGCGTACGGCTAGATCGGTGAGGATCTGCCCGATGAGCGCGGCGAACTTGAAGGCGTGGGCGGCGCCCTGGGCGAAAACAATCCGGGGATAACCGGGAACGACGTCGATGGTGAAGTTGCGGTCCGGTGGCATCGTGTAGAGGCAGGACTTGGTGTAGAGCTCGGGTCCGACGTAGCCCGGGAGACGGTTCTCCAGGAAGCCGACGAGGCGCTCGTTGGCGGCCCGGTCCTTCTCGAAGGTGCGGGTCTCGGTTGTCACCTCCTGACCGCCGACGTCGACACCGGCCTTCGTCGCGACCTCGCCGTAGACCGGGAAGCCGTAGTAGTCCTCGCCGTGCCAGATCCAAATCGGGAAGCGGTCTGGCGCGAACTGACGCAGATGGGGAGTGGCCCAGAAGGTGACCTGCTCCTGGGTGATCGTCAGCGGCATGGAGAACCCGACACCGGCCAGGACCTGATTGGTCCAGGCGTCCGCCGCGACCACGAGCGTCCCGGCCTGATAGATCGCGTCGTCGGTGACGACCGCGATACCGGACTCGTTGGCGCGAATCTCGCGCACTGGCGAGGTGTCCTGCACCATTGCGCCGTACCCGCGCGCCAGCGCGATGTGGACAGCGTTGGCTTTTCTGGCATCGACCAGTCCCGCGTCCGCCTGGTAAAGGACGCGGTCGCCGTCGTCGAGACGCCACTGCGGCCAGCGTCGCATCGCCTCCTCGGCGGAGAGATCCTCAAAGGGAAATCCGGCGGTAGTCATCGCGGCTGCATAGTTGCCGATGGTTTCGGAGCCGGGCGCGGCGAGGTCGAGGCCACCCGTCTTGACGACGAGTTGCACCCCGGACTCCTCTTCCACCTCGCCCCAGGCGGTGTAGGTGTGCGGAGTTAGTGCGGTGTACGTGGGGTCATGGTAGGAGAGGCGGATGATGCGGGAGTGGTCCTGCGAGGCTCCGTTGTCGTGCCCGAGTCCGAACTGCTCGAGCGCCAGCACCTCGCTGCCGGCTTCCCGCGCCAGGCGATAAGCCGCCGCGCTGCCGAGACCACCGCAACCGACGACGATGTACTCGTAGGCATGTTTCACGAACGGTCCTCCGCGTAGACGCTTACCCGCTGCGTCGCCCTCTCCAGCGCTCGAGAGAGAGGGCGACGCGTCAAGGGTCTTGGCGACGTGATCGGATTTCACCAGGATCCGGCGCTACTCCTCGGCCAGTGTCCACTCCGCCACGTTGTCGAAGTTGGTCGCCAGGTAGGGGTTCGGTCGGTAGCCCTGCAGGGTGGTCTTGTATCCGAACTTGTCGACGTTGTTGAACAGCGGCGCCCAGGGGAGTTCCTCGGCCAGGATGTCCTGCAGTTTCCGGTAGATCTCTGCCCGCGCTTCCTGGTCGGTTTCGCTCACACCCTGCTCCATCAGCGCGTCCGCCTCTTCATTCTTGAAGGCGACGTAGTTCGCGCCGGCGCCGGATTCGAACGGAATCATCGCACTGTGCAGGCGGGAGGTCGGATCCGGGTCGCTCTGGATGGCGTTGTCCCAGGCCACCATCAGCGTCTCGTAGTTGCCGGCCGGCACGTCCTCCGTCCACAGTGTCGAGGCGGGCCGGTTGTCGATCGTCATCTCGGCGCCGATCTCCTTGAAGGCCTGCTGCAGGATCAACTGCGCGCTCTCTCGCGACTGGTTGCCAGCGCTGGTCGACATCGAGAAGGCGAGACGGAGACCGTCCTTCTCTCGGATACCGTCCGCGCCCGGCACGAACCCCGCCTCGTCCAGCAGCGCCTTGGCCTGCTCGAGGTCGTAGGGATACTGCTTCACGTCGGGGTTGTACGCCCAGTGCGTCGGCGGCAGGTAGGTGAGCGTCGGGTTTTCGAGACCGTAGTAAACCGCGTCGATGATTGTCTGGCGATCGGTCGCATGGTAGAGCGCCTGTTTGACCCGCTTGTCCTGGAACAGCGGCAGCGAGTTGTTGAAATAGATGAACTCGACAAAGTTGCTCGGCTTCAGCACCACCTCGCGGCCCTCGAGGGCTTCGGCCTCTTCAAAACGGTCGGGCTGGATACCCTGGTAGTCGACGACGTCGATCTCGCCGGTGCGGAACTGGGTAAAGAGCACCGGCACCTCGGGCACCAGCTTGACGATGATCCGCTCCAGCGCGGGCGCTCCGCCATGGTAGTTCTCGTTGCGCTCGACGGTCAGATGATCGCCGCCGACGTGCTCCAGGAACTTGAACGGTCCTGTACCGACCGGCGCCTGGGTGTTGAACTCGTGGGTGTTGATGTCGACGTCCCCACCGAGAATGTGTGCCGGGATGACTCCTGTCACGCCGCTGGTCCACAACCCCTGAAAGGGTGCGAAGGGCTCGCTCAGCGTCATGACGACGGTGTGGTCATCGGGAGTCTCGACGGATGAGACCTTGTCATGACCGGTGCGCGAGCGTACGGCCACGTCCGGGTTCATGATCGTTTCCCAGGTGAACTTGACGTCGTTAGCGGTGAAGGGCTCGCCATCGTGCCAGGTCACGTCATCGCGGAGCTTGAAGGTCCAGGTTAGGCCGTCCTCGGAAACGCCGCCGTTCTCCCGTGATGGCGTCTCGGTGGCCAGGTTCGGGATGTACTCCCCCTCGGGCGTCAACTTCAGCAGGCTATCGAACATCAGCACTTCGGGGAGCGTCTCGGGGCCGGTGTTGGCATAGAGAATCGGGTTGAAGTTGACCGCTTCCTGGGACGCGCCGACGATAATCTCGCCGCCGCCTTCCTGAGCCAGGGCCCCGTCTCCGAGCCCCCCGAGCCGGCTCGGGAACGCCGATGTCGCCGCCACGCCAAGTCCTAACGCGCTCGCGCGCTGGAGGGCTTGACGGCGGGAGAGCCGTCCGCTGACGATGCTCTCGAACAGCGCCGCGACCTTCTGATCCTGGATCATCCTGTTCCTCCTCTACTTGACCCACGCGCGCCCAACCGTACTGGCGGCGTAACGAGATGTCTTGAGCTGGAGCTCTCAGCGCTATTGTGCCCGGTCTTGACGATTACCGCACCCGCTGCCGAGGATCGAAGGCGTCGCGCAGACCGTCACCGACGAAGTTGAAGGCGAGCACGGCGAAGGTGATCGCCACACCCGGGAAAATCGCTAGCCACGGCGCGCGAGTGAAGAAATCCTGGGCATTGTTGAGCATGATGCCCCAGCTTGCTTGCGGCGGCTGAATGCCATAACCCAGAAACGAGATGTAGGACTCGGCGAGGATCGCTGCCGCGACCTGCAATGTTGCCGCTACGATGATCGGTCCTACCCCGTTCGGCAGTAGCTCGCGGAGCATGATCCGCGGTGCGGTCGACCCCATCGATCGCGCCGCGGTGACGAACTCCTGCTCCTTAAGCGTCAGGAACTGGGCGCGAACGATGCGGGCCACCTCCATCCAGGCGGTGAGGCCGACGATCAGGGTGATCGACAGTACTGACGGCCGCACGAACGCCGCCAGCACCAGGAGCAGATAGATCGTGGGGAACGACAGGAAGATGTCGGTCAGTCGCATCAAAACGACGTCGGTCTTGCCACCGTAGTAGGCGGCGCAAAGACCGACGAGGGAGCCAACCGTAACGGTTACCGCCATCGCCGCGAAGCCGACGATGAGCGAAACCCTGCCCGCAAAGAGCAACCGGCTCAGGACGTCGCGGCCGATCTCGTCGGTGCCGAGTAGATGACCCTCGGAGAGTGGCGGCTGATGGCGGGCGATGGGGTTGACCTGGTCCGGGTCGTACGGGGCGATGACGGGCGCGAAGAGCGAGGCAAGGAAGAAGATGACGATGGTGGCCAAACCGAACATCGCCATTCGGTGCTGGCGGAAACGCCGCCAGATCTGACCGGCGATGCTTTCCGGCCGGCTCATCCGTTCCGGCACGCTCAAGGTCGTAACTGGGGAAGCTTGGGTAGCGACCATCGGCTTCTCTCGTGCCCGGCTAAATCGCCCGTACGCGGGGATCGACGATGGCCAGGGCGACGTCCGCCAGTAAGTTGCCGAGGACGACCAGGAACGCAGTGATCATCAGCATCGCCATCAGCACCGGGTAGTCCCGATAGGTCAGCGCATCGAGGAAGAGCCGGCCCATACCCGCCCAGCCGAAGATGCTCTCGGCCACGAGTGCGCCGCTGAAAACCGCAGGGAGTTGCACCCCGGCCAGCGCGATGATCGGGAGGACGTCGTTGCGCAGGATGTGATGGCGGAGCACCGTCTCCCCTGAAAGCCCCTTGGCGTGAGCCGTG
>JAHWJF010000305.1 GCA_019348515.1 Chloroflexota bacterium
GGCCGGTACTCCTCAGCGACAAGCCGCAACATCGGCAGAATGCGCTCTCGTACCGGCTCAAGCATTTCGACCGCCACCCATGCCTCCCGCTCGCTGTTTCACTTCTCAATGAATCCATAAACCCGGCGCAAAGTATCGACCAGCCCAAACATCCAAGGCCAGCGACTCGGTGCTGGGTTTCACGTGAAACGCTCGGATTTCGCGCCTCGGCCCGCCGACAGAATCAAACGCCGCCACGGGAACCGGCACTAACCACAAGCCAACTGCCGAAGGCAGCACCGGCTCAATCCCGGGCACGACCTGCCAGTGTGCGGTTCTCCTCCGCTAGCTGGCTCGCCCGCGGCGTCACCTGCCCGGCGTACTTGTTTCCCCGCTTCAGCCGGTACGGTACAGAGACCGGGGAGCTCACTTCCTCAAACGAGAACGCGCAAATGCGCATTCCGGGGTAGAGCGCCACCGGCATCCTACCCAGGTTACTCAGTTCCATCGTCGCGGTCCCGATCCACCCTGGTTCGAACACCGCCGCCGTCGAGTGGACCGTGATCCCCAGCCGGGCGATCGACGAGCGACCCTCCAGCCGCCCGAGAAGATCATCCGGTAGCTCCAGGCTCTCAATCGTCGACGCCAGCGCGAAATCCCCTGGCTGCATCATGAACGGCTCATCCGGTAAACACTCGATCGTGCGCATCGCGTCGCCGATCGACTGCGGCTGCCTGGGGTCGATGAACGAGTGCCGGCTGTGCTCGAAGACCATGAATGTCGTTCCCAGCCGGAAGTCGATCGAGACGGACCCGAGGGAGGTCTCGAGGTCCGGCACCGGATCGATGCGGATGCGCCCAACCTCTAACGCATGGCGGATATCCCGATCGGAGAGAATCATCGGCGGCCCTCGCTGCCTGCATTCGATGTCGCGACGCGGGGCACGCGAATTTCCATCGAGTCACCCGTGGGGACGATGACAGAACGCTAACCGACCCCATCCCCAGGGTCAAGCAGCCCTGAGTTAGTGTCACCTTGACAATTACTCAACGACTCTCTACACTAGCTGTATCCAAAGGGAATGCATGCCCCACGTCGCCGTGGCGGGGGATTGGTCCCCGGAACGCCCGCTAAAGCCGGCGACTCGGGTCGCCGCGCGGGTCAGGAGGCAACGGGCTCGATCATGGCGCTTAAACTGCCGGAAGCACCGGCGCCGGTCTTCAATGCGGGCCGCACCGCGGCCGCACCGTGGCTGGCCAAGCCGCAACTGAAACCGGCTGACTGCGTGCCGGAGGAGACCGTCGGCGCCTACGGGCTGCTGCGTCGCTATGGCGTTTCCGCCCCCCGCCAGGAGCGAATTCCTCGCGACTATTTCAAGATGGCCGGTCCCGAGCGGGACGAAAAGATCTGGGCTCTGAAGCGGCAGCTTGGCGACGATCTCGTGGTCCTCGGTCACCACTACCAGCGCGATGAAGTGATTCAATTTGCCGACTTCCGCGGCGACTCCTTCAAACTCTCCCAGCAGGCCGCTGGCCGGGGCGATGCCGAGTTCATTCTCTTCTGCGGCGTCCACTTCATGGCCGAGAGTGCCGACATCCTCTCCCAGCCTCATCAGAAAGTGATCTTGCCGAATCTCGAGGCCGGTTGCTCCATGGCCGACATGGCCAAGAGCGACGACGTTCAAGCAGCCTGGGACGCGCTCGCCGGGCTCGGGATCACGGACGTCGTACCGATCACCTACATGAACTCCGCCGCTGCGCTGAAGGCCTTTTGCGGCCGCAACGGTGGGATCGTCTGCACCTCGTCCAACGCCGGGCGCGTCTTCGACTGGGCGTTCGCGCGCGGCGAGAAGCTCTTCTTCTTCCCGGACGAGCATCTTGGCCGCAACACCGGGGTGAAGAAGGGGATCCCAACCGAGCAGATGGTCGTCTGGGATCCGTTCCTCCCGCTCGGAGGGAACACGCCGGAGGCACTGCAGGCAGCGAAGCTGATCCTCTGGAAGGGCTACTGCTCGGTCCACGCCCGCTTCTCGGTGGAGCAGATCGAGGCGGCGCGGGCCGAATATCCCGGGGTCAACATCATCGTTCACCCCGAGTGCCGCCTGGAAGTCGTCCAGGCGGCCGACTGTGACGGCTCGACCGAGTTCATCATCGACACCATCTCGGCGGCGCCCACCGGGACCGTTTGGGGAGTCGGCACCGAGGTCAATCTGGTCAACCGCCTCAACGCGGAGCTCCCGGACAAGCACGTCTTCTGCCTCGACCCGGTCATCTGCCCCTGCTCGACGATGTACCGGGTCCACCCGGCCTACGTGCTCTGGTCGCTCGAGCACCTGGCCAGTGGGAAGGTGGTCAACCAGATCACTGTCGACCCTGATGTTGCGCGCGAGGCGTTGGTAGCGCTGGATCGTATGCTCGCCGTACCGTAGACGCCCTCTCGCCTCAATGCGGCACGAGATTCATGATGGGGTGGCAACTCGTCTGGGCGGTCTCTGTCAATGACCTCCTGCCGGCCGATTTCCTCGACCTCAGCGAAGTCGGCGCGGATATCGGACAATCGCCGAAGCCATTCATGAGAACAACGAACTGCGAGAGCATGGCCCCGAGTGTGCAACGAGTGGCGCCGTGGAGCGCAAGGATTTCACTACGGCAGGAGGGATACCAATGGTGAACGTCGGCGATATGGCCCCGGTGTTTTCGCTTCCGGGGACCACCGGGCCAGGACTCGATCTGGCTAAGATCCACGGCAAGAAGCGCGCTGCGCTCTTCTTCTATCCGGCCGACCGTACGTCCGGCTGAGCGAACCAACTCGCCGCCGTGCGCGGCGCCACCGAGGCGTTCCAGGCCATCGACACCGAGCCCTACGGGGTCAATCAGGCGGACGCCGCCAGCCACCTGGCGTTCATCGAGGAGCAGAATTTGCCCTTCGACCTGCTGGTCGACGAGGGGCTTCAGGTCGCCCGCGCCTACGACGCGCTGAAGCCAGAGGGGAAAAGTATCAACCGGACGGTGGTCGTCGTCGGCAAGGATGGCCGCATCATCTATCGCGCCACCGGGGCCCCGCCTCCGGAAGAAATCATCGCCGCCATCGTCGAGGCGGAGGACGAGTAGGGGGGCGCTGCGCTCAGGGGGAGTCGCCTTCGGCTTAGGGGGAAAGGGGGAGAGGGAAGTAGGGATCGGAAAGCCCCCTGCTCCTGTCTCCGACGGGAGCAGGGGGTTTGGGGGATGAGGGCTGGCTCCCGACTCCGCTCGTCCTTGCCGTCTTGCCGTCTTGCCGACTCACGACTCGAAGCCGTAGACCCCGGTGATCTGCAAATAGCAGCGATCCGGATGGCGGTCCCATCCTCGCGCCAGGCCGATACGCAGGTAGACCGTCTGCCGCTGCAGCGCGGTCAAGGTCTCGGTCGCGACGCGGTCTGTGGAGAGACTGCCATCGCGAAGGCGTCCAACCGCCTCCGAAAATCGAGATCGACGACGGCGAGCTGAAACTCCTCCTGCGAGGCATCGCGAAACCGGAGGCGATAGTCCCACCTGCCCCGATCGGGGTAGTGGTGATACCCGACGGCGAGGACGTGGTCGGCCCGAATCGTGCCGAGCGATCGCTCGCCCTCACCAAAGCGCACATATCGTCCCCAATGCCCGGCAGGATCGGCATGAACCTCCGCGCCGAAGATCGCCCGCACGGATGGAGAGGCCGACCGTTCGAGTAGCGCCCGCTGCTCCGCATCCGAAAGAAGGCGCAACACGCGGTGCCCCCGCATTGGGATCGTACGGTCCTCGGTGTGCGGCGCGCTGAGGCGCTTCGGCGCTCTGTTGATCTGAAGCTCGAGAATGGAGAAGGGCGTCACCGGCGCGTTGCGGGCTGACCTCAGCCACTGCTCGTTTGGTCCCATGCGCCCAGCTACCGGACGCACCGCTGTCCCATCTTCGAGATAGCCACCGACGCAGATTCGCTCACCATCCATCCGCGTGATATCGGTGACGATCATCTGCCGTCGCCGCGACCTATCCTTCCATGCTTGAAGAAGCCGCGATCGCAGTCCTGTAACAGGCATGGCATGGCTCCATCGCAACGTCGTCCGCAGATCACTGACTTGGCACCGACAGTCGACACCATACACCCAGATAACGATCGCGCAACACAGTTACCGCTCCCCTGGCCGTTTTCACCCGGCCCCGCTCCAAAAGATCCCGACAATGAGGCAGCGGCACTTCTGACCATCTTCACCATCGGCCACAGCAACCACGACGCGGAGACATTCCTGGCCCTGCTACGACAGTACCAGCTAGAAATCCTTGTCGATGTCCGCAGCGCACCATATAGCCGGTACGCACCGCACTTCAGCCGGCGAGTCCTCAGCGCCTTTCTCGACGACGCGGGCATTCGATATGTTTGGGCGGGGAGCACGCTCGGCGGCCGCCCGGACGATCCCACCTGTTATCGTGACGGCGTGGTGCGTAAGGGAAACGTCGATTACCGCGCGATGTCGCGGCAAGCGTCGTACAAGCAAGGCGTGCAGCAGCTCATGGAGAGCGCCGTGGACGGCCCGATTGTGGTGATGTGCAGCGAAGAGGATCCGCGGCGCTGCCACCGCCACCATCTGCTCGAGCACTCGCTACGCGATCGCGGCGTGTCGGTGGTGCACATCAGGAGAGACGGCATCCTGGAGACCATCGAACCGGCGGAGACCGCCCCATCGGAGTCTTCGATCGCCCAGCTTGTGCTTCTGGAAATTGACTGATGAAACTCTACACGATCGGGTTCACCCAGAAGACCGCGGAGCGCTTCTTCGGACTCCTCGCCGAGTACGGGGTAGAGCGCATCGTCGATATCCGCCTGAACCCTGGTGGACAGCTCTCGGGGTTCGCCAAGCAGTGCGATCTTCCCTGGTTTCTCGAGCGTCTCAACGGCGCGACGTACATCCACCTCCCGGAGTTGGCGCCATCTGCTGAGATCCGGGACGCGTATCGCAAAGACCATGACTGGGAGAGATACGTTCCGCGCTTTGAGGCGCTGATGGACGCGCGTGGAATCCCCGATGTGCTCGATCACACGACGTTCGCGGAGCGCGTCAATTGCCTGCTCTGCAGCGAGCCCGCCCCCGATCGCTGTCACCGCCGCCTTGGTGCCGAGCGCCTGGCCCGCGCCTGGCCGGGCGTCGAGATCATCCACCTTGGGTGATGGGTAAATGGGTGACAGGGTGGCGAGGTGACAGGGCGCGATTCGCCTCGCCT
>JAHWJF010000306.1 GCA_019348515.1 Chloroflexota bacterium
CGGGGAGTTGCAGTCCACGGTGATGCCAGGGCGAATGCTGCCGTTGATGCGTTTCCGGCTCCGTTAGAGCGCGTCGCGAAACAGGTGTCATTCCGAGCGCCAGCGAGGAATCTCGTGACTCCATTGGCTGTTGGGTCATGCGGACGAGACCCCTCGTGCAAGTTCCTCGGGATGACACGACTGCTCCACTCTGCTTCAGGACGATTCCCGCCCGCGCCCTTTCTCAAGAACGACGGTAAACGGTTGCTTGGCCGGGAGGGGACGCGAGGTTCCTTGCCCCAAGCCGGGCAACTTCCTTGCTCACGCGCGCCACTAACCGCCCGAGCTGGTGCGCAAAGGGTTCAAGGGGGCCGCGGCCTCCCAAATCGCGAGTCATAGACCCACCGTAGGATGGGAACCCATCGCTCACCTGGTCTGGGCGCTGACCACGAGACCGCTGGGCCAACTGTTGACCAGATCGGAACCGAGGCGCGGCAACGGAGAAGGAGATCACCTGCGAAATGAACGAGACCGCCATGATTGCCTTCATCGTCCTGGTTGCGGTGCTGGTGTCACTGATCGGGCTGTCGCTGGTGCGCCGGATGGTGCCAACCAACCGACTGGCACAACACACCGATGTCGCAGGTTATGTCTATGCAGTCCTTGGCGTGATCTTCGCGGTCATCCTGGCCTTCGTCGTCATCGCGGCGTGGGAGGAGTACCGGGACTCCCAGGCGGCGGTCGCCGACGAAGCGACTGCCGTGCTCAATCTGGCGCGTATGGTCAATGGCTGGCCTGCCGGCGACCGCGACACCGTCGAGTCCGCCCTCATTGCCTACGCGAGACAGGTGGTCGACGTCGAATGGCCGGCGATGACGCGGGGTGACTTCGCTCCGGCCACCGCGACGGTGACGATCAATCAGCTCTGGCAGGTGCTCAACCAGGCGGAGGCGGCCGCGGCCGCGAAGAGCGCCAGCTACGAGGCGGCCATCGCCCAACTCGATACGCTGGGCGAAGCCCGAGGCGACCGGGTGCTCCTCGCCCAGGAGGGCCTGCCCCTGTCGATGCGGCTGATCCTGCTCATCGGCGCCGTGGTCACGGTCGCCTTCAGCTACCTCTTCGCCATCGACGAGGGCTGGATCCACGCGTTGATGACGGCGAGTCTGGCCGGGCTCGTCGCGCTGCTGCTGTTGCTGCAATATCAGCTCGCGACGCCCTTCCAGGGCGTGGTGGCGATCGAGCCGACGGCGATGGAGCTGGTGCTCGCGGAGATCGATGCTGCAACCGGCATCCCTGGCATGAGCTCATGAACGACGCCCTCGTCGATCTTGACATCGCTCAGTCTTGGGAGCTGGAGTCAGGCCGCCCCGTCAGCAGCTTCCAGGCCATAGACGAGCCGAAAGAGCCCGTGCCAACTAGCGCCGCCATCGTACTGGCGCAGGTTCTCCCTCCCAAAGCCTTCGCGGCAAGCGACCTCGGCCGGGTTCGCCGCTTCATATATCGTGTGTCTTAGTGTTCCGCGACGTGATCTCGTAGCAGGACCAGTTCGGGAGGTGCGCGTCGCCTCGTGGACGGTAGCGATGGCGGGTACGACGGCGATTAGGAGCGAGAGGCTGGCGAACCACGCGGCCGGGGGTCGCGACCCAGCCATGGTCAGGCGGGCGGATAGAACGCCGGGTTGAACCGCCGGGCGCATAGCCCCGTTGCCCGCGACAGGTCGACATCGTACACCAACAGTTGCTCCCGGCCATAAGGGACGTAGGCGAGGCAGTCCCCCTCGGGACCAATCACGCTAGTCGCGGAGTCCTGGTAGCGCATCGCGTAATTGACGCTGGCGAAATAGATCGTGTTCTCGACGCTGCGCGCCACCATCGCCTTCTCGTAGTAGGGCGAGTCGGGGTCTCCCCAGCGATCGATGGTGATGCCGGTGCGATCGCTGCCCGTCAGCTGCGGGTGAAAGACCAGACGAGCGCCGCGGGTCGCCGCCCAGCGCACGCTCTCGGGGTAGCGCCACCCTTCATGACAGATCGTGATGCCGAACGGAACCCCATCAACCTCGAACAGCCGGCGGCGTCCGTCCGGGACGTAGAACGGTTCTTCTTCGAGCGGGATCTGGTTCTTGGTCTGGTACCCCACGACCTCGCCCGCGCGAGAGATGACAAAGGCCACGTTGTGCAGCCCCGCATCCGATTCCCACTCCATGCCAACCACGGTCGCCACGCGGTGGTTCTGCGCCGCGGCGCGGATCGCTTCCAGCGCCTCCTGCTGGCGGCGCTGATCGTGGGCCGGGACGGGGAAGTCGAAACCGCGCAACCCGGGGATGTAGGTCTCCGGGAAACAGACGACGGCAACCTCCTGCGCGGCCGCATCCTTGAGGACGCGGTCGACCGTCTCGAGGCGCTCGGCAACAGACGGTGCATTTCTCACGGCGGCCAACCCGATGCGCAAGGCCGAATCTGCCACTGTTCCTCCCGTCGGCCCAGGCGCTTGCGGGTCCGTGGCCTTTAGCTCATGTGAGAGATCTGGTCGCTCATTCTGCCATGAATGGGGGGCAGCCAGGAGCGAAGCAGCAGGTCAACCCACTGGGGCAACATCTTGACTCAGTCGCGTTCTCACCGTGCCACGCCCATTTCACAGCTATTTCGTATGCATGCCTCCGAATTGGCTACGCTGGGTCATGGGCACGTGATTGCCTCCTTCGAGGACACCTTGGAGGGATCATGGTCACTCTGCCACGAACTCCTGGATCCGGCTCATTGGAACTCACGGTTCCGCTCCCTTGAGCGGGAGTCGACCTCGCCCATGTCACTGCCGCTCGGCACCATGCGCTGCGAGCCGCCATCGCACGTCATGGCGGCTATTGCGACTGGACGGTCGACCATACCGGATGGGTAGTGACGCTCTATTTCCCAGAGGAGCGGACCTTCTCCGGGGAACCCTCGAGGACGGGCTGGCCGCATGCCTGGCCTGGCTCGTCGCACCGGAGCGCCTCGCTGCGCTGGCCCGCGTTTGAATCGTATCCGGTTCACGCTCCTGAATTAGCCACCTGGGCCGGGCCTGACCGCAGCCACCCGTTCCTGAACGTCGTTGGCACAGGATTTCACCGTACTGAGCCAAGCGCGCTCAAGCGCTCGTGCCGGGTTGGTCAGCAGTGGCCATCTGACGGTCGAGGAATTGGAGTCGCTCGCCAAGAAGGTGGTGATCGTGACCGCAATGCGGCGGGTCACCGAGCAGATGCGCAGTGAGCCGACGGAATAACCAGGCGCCCGGAATCAGAGCGACATCGCGTCCCGGTCATCAAGGGCCAAGACATCCACCCTGATGGGGAGGAGATCGCGAGGGGTCCGCCCGGCGTAATTGCGCGTCGCCGTCGCTTCAGCCGTGAGGCGCAGCGGCGGTCGCTCCGCCGTGATCAGCAGATCCTGGTCCCGCAACATCTCGCGCGCCGTGCGCAGTGCCAGGACCGGCACAAACGACTTGACGCGACTCCCCCACAACTCCCGTACCGCCCGGTCCGCCACGCGATCGAGGACATCGGCCTGAATGCGCATCGCCTCGTGCGCTTCGTCCATCGGCTGGCGCCGCACCTGAGCGATGATCGGCTCTGGGGCGGTGGGTGTCTGAGCGAAGGGCGTCACGAGCGGCATAGACAGGCTCCTTTGATGTCACACCCAGGAGGATGTACGTACAGTCTATGCCGTCCGGGGCGGAATCGTTGCCTGGGCGTCACGTTTTAATAGGAATTTGACCGTCTCGCGTCGCGGCGATAGTCCCCAGCTAATGCAGGGTCGCTCTCGATCAGTACGTGGAGACTGCCAGCTCTTCCAGCTGCCCCGTGGCCGCGAAGACCACTCGCTCGCAGATATTGGTGACCCGGTCGGCGATCCGCTCAAGGTTATGGGCGGCCCAGAGCAAATGCGTGGCCTGATCGATGGTGGTGGGATCAGCGAGCATGAAGGTGAGCAACTCGCGGTAGATCTGCTCGTAGAGGGCATCGACCTCGTCATCACGCGCGACGATGTCACGGGCGGCGGCTTCATCGTCTTCGATAAAGGCGGTAATGGCATCGTGCAGCATGGCCCGCGCGATCTCGCTCATGCGGGGGATGTCCACCAGCGGCTTGAGCGGCGCCCGATCGGCGGTTTGAATGGCGATCTTGGCTGTGCCGGCGGCATGGTCGGCCATGCGCTCGAGGTCGGTGACGATGTGGATGGCCGCGGCGATCGTCCGCAGATCCTTCGCCATCGGGGCCTGGGTGGCGATCAACAGGAGCGCCTGCTCCTCGGTCCGCCAGCGGTACTCGTTGATCGCCAGATCCTCGGCCATGACCTTCTGCGCCAGTGACACATCCCGCTGCACGAGGGCGGCAACGGCGTTCGTGATCGCTTTGTCGACCATGCTCGCCATGGCCACAACCCGGCCCCGCAGGTCTTCGAGTTGATAGACGTACTGCTCGCGCGTCATTGACGCACCCCCTGTGCTCAGATCTCGGCCTAGCCAAAGCGACCGGTGATGTAGTCCTCGGTGCGCTGATCTTGTGGGTTGGTGAACATGTCACGGGTGCGACCCGCCTCGATGAGCACCCCGTGGCGATGCTCGTCGAGCGAAAAGAAGATCGTCTGGTCGGACACCCGGGCCGCCTGCTGCATGTTGTGCGTGACCACGACGATGGTGTACTGGCGCTCCAGCTCACGCATCAAGTCTTCGATCTTGAGCGTCGAGATCGGATCGAGGGCACTCGCCGGCTCGTCCATCAGAATCACATCCGGGTTGATCGCCAGTGTCCGCGCGATGCAGAGTCGCTGCTGTTGGCCTCCGGAAAGCGCCAACCCGCTCTCCTGCAACTTGTCCTTCACCTCGTCCCAGAGAGCAGCTTGGCGTAGGGAGCGCTCGACGAGCTCGTCCATGTTCCCCTTGAAGCCGTTGATCCGCGCCCCCCAGGCAACGTTCTCGTAGATCGACTTGGGGAACGGGTTTGGCTTCTGGAAGACCATGCCGACACGGCGCCGGACCTCGACCGGGTCGACCTGGGGGCTGCAAATGTCCTGCCCATGATAGAGAATCTGGCCCTCGACCCGGGGACCGGGGATCAGGTCATTCATGCGCTTGATGCAGCGCAGCACGGTGCTCTTGCAACACCCGGACGGCCCTATAAGGGCCGTAATCTGATGCATTGGCCCGTCGAAACTGACATCGGTGACCGCGAGGAAGGTGCCGTAATAGACCTTCAGAT
>JAHWJF010000307.1 GCA_019348515.1 Chloroflexota bacterium
AGAGGTCCGAGAAGAGGTCCCCGAGCGAGCGCTCGTCGCGGGGGTGCGCCATCATCGCCCTCCTGTACCGGTGCCGGCGTTCGACCCGCTTTGACCACCACTCTTGGCCCGCGAACCGCTCCCGCCGCTAGAGCCAGACTGGCTGCCAGAGCCCGTTGATCCACTGGATCCGCGAGAACCACCCGATCTACTGGAGCTCCCTGATCCACTCGATCTGCTCGCGCCAGCTGATCCGCTGGAGCCGTGCGTACCGGACGATCCGCTAGACCCGACGAAATCACTCGATCCCATCGTCCCGGACGACCCCACGCCGCCGCTGGAGCCTCCGGTCCCGGAGGACCCCATGCCGCTACCAGAACTTCCGATCCCAGCGGAGCCCATGCTGCTCCCGGAGCCGGAGGTTCCGGAAGACCCCATGCCGCCGCTCGAGCCAGCGGCCGCAGAAACACCCATCCGGTCAGTCGAGCCTGTGGACCCGCCGTAGCCGAGGTCACTCACGGCGCCCGCGTCCCCGTATCCCGACCCGTACGAGCCGTACGAACCACTGTCGAAGCCTTCCGGACGGTCGTACCACACCCCGGAATCACGGGAACTCATCTGTCCGCTGCTCGATTGTGATGAGCTCTTGAGGAAGCGGGTGGCGGCGAAGCCCAGGGCGAAAGCGGCCCCCAGGAAGAGCGCCGGCTGGCGCCGGGCGAACTGCGCCGTAGTGTCCATGAGCTTCTGGAGATCCTGCTCGCGCAGCGTATTGGCGAGATGCTCGACCTGGCTCGCGGCCGTGTCGACGTATCCCGCGATCATCGTTTCGTCCTGGTTGCGCATCTCGCGGCTGGCGTCATGGAGGGCGGTGGCCACCGTATTGAGGGTGCCCGCCAGGCGCTCCTGCTGCGAGGTGATCTGCGAGGTGATCTGCGAGGTCGCCTGTTGGCGCGCCGTATCGATGAGCTTGCCCGCCTGTTCCTGCGCCTGGCCGATGACCTCTGTTCCCTGCTCGGCCATACTGTTGCCGCTCGTGCCGCCGCCAGAACCGGAGCCGGATGTGCCGGAACCTGACTGCTTGCCGCTTGTCGATTCCCGTGATTGGGCCATTGACCACTCCTTTATGCGGAATGCGGAACGACCCGCTAGTCGTCCACTCGTACTGTCGAGCCCGTTGGCATGGCATGCTTGTGCCAGTGCTGGCCGCGACGGCTCGTCACGAGACTATTTCGCATAAGTCGTGCCTGTAGAGTGTCGCTAGTGCTCTTGGGGTAGGTGAGCGCAGGTTTGTGACGAGATGACGCGCCTGCGTACCTGCTTCACCACCCCTGGTCCCGCTGCCCAAACGTATGCGCGCGGCCATGTGGTGTCTCCCACCGATGAGGCGGCCGTGCCACCGTGGCATGCAGTGTGCGTCTTTCTGATCGTGAGCAATGGGAACCATTCCTCGCGTGTCGTCGTTGCTCTTACATACGAGGAGTCCAGGTTTCCCCTTCCCTCCCCTGGCCCTCGTCCCCAACGGGGCCCCGGCTGCCATCCCGGCCGGGGCCCCGCCTTGTCTGAGCGGAAACAGGTTCCTGCCGTGATCTTGCGCGGTGTTCCGCTGGCGTCGCGCGCTATCCTCCTACCAACACCTCGGTCTGCGCGAGGCGCCGTAGCTCCGGAGGGCGGCGAATTCATGTCAAGAGCTGGAGGAGCGCATGCTCAACCGGGTCGACGCCGCACTGCCGGATGCGGTTGGCAAGCTCCGCGTCGCGTCGCGCTTCCCGCCGGAGACCAACGCGGGGAAACGAGCCGGTTCTCCCGCCGAGCCGTGCTTTCCGCACCCATTGCTCTCATTGAAGGGGTGCCGGGGTCGCGCGGTGTGCGGGGTACGCGGACAGACGAGCCGGTCGTCGCCATCTCCGTCAAATCGGGAGGCACGGGTCGTCGTGGCTTCGAGCGCCGGGACTTCGGTATCGTCGGCATCTTCGACGTCGACTGGCTCGTTCGGCCTCAGTTCACCCAATTACTCGACAATCTGGCCGCCTCCCCTGGTGCGTTCCATGGGGTGCGCTTTTTCGGCGCCTTCACCGCTGGCCAGCGAGAAGCCTTCATCCCCGAGAGCGGGGGAGATGTGTGGACGCGAGCCGACCAGCCGATCGATTTTTCCGCGACGTTCCGTGCCCTCGAGGCCCTCACCACGCGTGGCCTCGTCCCGTTCGTCGTGCTCGGGTTCTTCCCACCGGCGGTCTCCCCGTCGCCAATTCGTCCACCAGTAGCGTGGGATCGCTGGAAGACGCTTGTCCGCACCTTCTTCCGCGAGCTCGCGGCCGACCCACGCTTCGGCCCCGAGGCGATCGCCGGCTGGTGGTTTGAAGCCTGGAATGAGCCCAACGAGGGGCGGTTCTGGCAGGGAACACCCGACGACTTCTTCGCCCTCTACCGGGCCACCGCGGAGGCAGTCGAGGAGGTTGGAGTTTCGATCCGGCTCGGCGGACCGGCCATCGCCTACAAACCCGAGGCGACTCCAGATGACGGCCCACCCTGGATGGAGCGTTTCCTGCGGTTCATCGCGGAAAATCCTGGGGTGCGCTGTGACTTCATTTCCTTGCACCGCAAGGGCACCGTCGATACGAGTCCTCCCGACCCACGTCGCCTGGACGTAGCCGCCGCGGAAACAGCGAGTCAGGCCCTTGCCATCGACGCGCGGCGATTCGCCGGGCTCGCCATCTGGAACAACGAAGCGGACGAGAAGGTCGGTTTCGAAGTGCCCTACGTGCCGAGAATCGACGAGCGAGGGCCCGCCTGGCTGGCCGCGATCACCGTCATCCACGATAGGCTCAGCGAGCGCTACCACGAGGCGGGTCTCCGGTTTGCCGCGGCCGCCGACAACGCGAACCTGCAACTTGTGGAGGCGCCGTTTGACGGCCGGCGGTCCATCATGACCCGCGTCGGGGCAGCGGACACCGACCTCCTCAAGGTCCCAGCCTACGGTTTTTACGAGCTGCTGCGCTTGCTTGGTGACCGGCATGGGACGATTGTCTCAGGGTCGGAGCGGCTCTTTCCCCACACCGATCTCTACCACCTTGCCACCGTCGCGGACACCCACGTTGCCTCGCTGCTGACCTACTACCCCGACCCGGGAGCTGGAGCGCGCCTTCCGCGGAGGGTCGCATACGTCATCAGTGACCTCCCATGGTCGCGGGTCAACATTGCTCGCTTCCAGATCGACAATGTCCGTTCCAATGCTTACACGGCGGCTGGCGGGTCGGCGTCCGACCCCTTTCCCATTCCGGCACCGGCGCGGATTCAGGGCATTCGGCGGCAACAGGAGGTAGCTCTGACGAGGCCGATTGCGCGAGACATAGCCATACCGGATGGGACATACGCGGAAACACTGACGCTCGAGCCGTTCACCACGCTATGCCTGTGGATCACACCGGTGGAGGAGGCAGCGCCGCGGGCGCCGACGTGGCTCGAGACGACGGTGCGGGGCGGGAAGGCAGTATTACGGTGGAGTCCGAACCAGGAACCGTTTTTCTACAGCTACGAGGTATTCCGGCTACGCGACGGCGTTCCGGAGGAGCGCCTCACGCCCGACCCCTTACGGGCTGCGCTCTGGATCGACACGGTTCCCCCGGCGGGCCGCTCGACCTACGGGGTCCGTGCCGTTAGCGCGTCCGGCGTCGCCAGCGCTATTGCCGCGAGCGGTGGGACTCACTGATGGTGATGTCGCAATGCCGTTTCTGCCCGCTAGAGCACGGTCTTGCGCGCCACCTGTGAGTCGCGGCAGACGGCGCAGCCACAGCGCCGCGGTTCAGCGGAACAGGTCAGACGCGGGAACTTTTGGGTGGCGGATCGCTGTCCGCTTTGTTGGCACGAATAGCGCAGCCCCTCCGGCGACGGGCGACCGCCGAGAACTGTAACGCCATCCCAGCAAGACGAGTTCAGGCTCCTGGCGCCAGCTAACCGCGATCGTTGGTCTATCGACATCCTGCCGCGTGCCGCAAGAAGCGAGCGCCCGACATGAAGGAGAAACCGGTGAACCCTGTCCGCACTCTCGTTGCAGCACCTCTTGTGCTCGTTCTCATTGTCCTCATGGGCGCTCAGAGTTTCCTGGCGCCAGCGATCCAGGATAACGCCGCATTTGCAGCCCAGGAGGCCACGCCTGTGCGATGACCGGCGACGGCCCAGGTGGTGGCGCCGCTCTCCCGGATGGCACGCTTCCCGGCAACCCGTCCATTCAGTTGGTAAAGGTGGCCGATGGACTGATCGACCCGGTCAATGCCGCGTCTCCGAATGATGGATCGGGTCGCATCTTTGTGGTTGAGCGGGTCGGGTATCTGCGCATCATCGAACAAGACGGCACGGTGCTCGAGGAGCCGTTCCTCGACATTGCCACCACGGTCAAGATCGATTTCCTGGAGCAGGGGTTGCTTGGGGTGGCGTTCCACCCCGACTATGCTAACAATGGTCGCTTCTACGTCTTCTACAGCGACTACCGCACCCAAGGCGATCATTTCCTCGTCGAGTACACCGTCTCGGCTGACGATCCGAACGTGGCTGACCCGGACAGCGCGCGTGTTCTCTTCGCGTTCGAAGACCCTTACGTCAATCATAACGGTGGCACCATCCACTTCGGCCCCGATGGATACCTCTATGTAGGGATCGGTGACGGCGGTCTTGCGGGAGACCCGTTCGACAATGCGCAGGATCTCGCTACCCCGCTCGGCAAGCTTCTCAGGATTGACGTCGATGCGCCGACTGAGGGGGGCGCAGCATACGGCATTCCCGCTGGGAATCCGTTCACGGGACAGCTGCTGCCCATGGCGGAGGCTCGCGATCTCGCTCAGACCGATGCCTACCATCCGGAAGCACGACCCGAAATTTGGGCCTATGGTCTACGGAACCCATGGCAGTTCAGCTTCGATCCCGCCAACGGCGATCTCTACATTGCCGATGTCGGGCAGAACGCCTGGGAGGAGATCAACTTCCAACCGGCGGATAGCAACGGCGGTCAGAACTACGGTTGGGACTTCCTTGAAGGCGCGCACTGCTACCCGCCAGAGGAAGCGGCCTGCGGTTTGGTAGGGACGCTTCCGGTCGCGGAATACAGCCACGCTGAAGGGGATTGCTCCATCACTGGCATGGGGGTCTACCGTGGCGAGGCATCGGCGGCCCTCGACGGCATCTACTTCAACACCGATGCGCGGCGCCCTCCATAGCGATCTTCT
>JAHWJF010000308.1 GCA_019348515.1 Chloroflexota bacterium
ATGTTCGGAATAGGTTACCAGGAAATGTTTTTTGTCCTGGTCGTGGCCCTGGTCATCTTCGGGCCGTGTCGGCTAACGGTGCTTGCGGGCCAGGTTGGGGGCTGGGTTCGCGACTTCAGGCGCATGAGTGCGGAATTTACCGTCGAATTCGTGAAAACGTTCGCGGAAGTCGATGAGGTCAAGAAGTCGTTTACCCGCGAAATGCAGTCGATCCAGAGTGAAGTCGAAGGGGTCGGCAAGAGCGCCCGCGGTGACTTGAAGAAGTCTGCAACAAAGAGCGTCGGAGCGGGGAAAAAGTCCGCAACTGGCGCGGCCAAGTCTGGTACTGCCTCCAGTGCCAGTTCATCAAACCCCACGTCGAGCAAGACCGCGGCCGGGGTCAAGGCTGTCAGCGCCAATGGCAGGGCTACGAAGACCGGCCGCGCGGGCAGACTCACTGGTATCGGCACGGGGCCGCTCCCAGTCGCCACGAAGGCAGATCCACTCGCCGATGTCTCATTTTTCGATCTGGATGTCACGGTGGGCGGCGGCAAGAACGGCTCGTCCGCAGGTGTTAGCGCAGCGGTGCCCGGCGCTGACGACCCCCTGAGTCGTGTGCGTCGTCGGCGAGTCACGGCCGGGTATGCCCGTCAAGCCACCGGTTAGCGTTCAGGCGCGCACGGTAACGTCCCCCGAGAGCGCACCGCCTCACGACGCTGCAACACCACGATTCTTGAGTACTGTCCCGGGACTCGGTCTCGCCGGTGGCGAACCTATGGAAGTGACGTCTCCCGCCTTCGCGTTCACTGTGTTTGGGCACGACCTCGCAACGGGTGCGCGCCGTGGGCGAATGACCACCGTTCACGGAGTCGTCGAGACTCCGGCGTTCATGCCAGTTGGCACTCAAGCCAGCATCAAGACGCTGCTTCCGCAGGAGGTGCGTGGTACAGGCGCCCAAATCATCCTCGCCAACACGTACCATCTCATGCTGCGACCCGGTCTCGATACGCTGGTCGCCGCAGGAGGATTACACCGGTTCATGGGTTGGAACGGACCAATCCTGACTGACAGCGGCGGATTTCAGATCTTCAGTCTGGCCGGGAATGCGCGGGTCCGTGAAACCGGGGTTACGTTTCGATCCCATATCGATGGCAGCCCATGGGAGCTGGGTCCCGAGGCATCCATCAGCCTTCAACTTGGTTGGGGATCCGACATCGTAATGGCTCTTGACCATCTCGTGGGTTTGCCGGCGGACTCTGCGTCTGTGCGGGACGCGACCGATCGAACGGATCGCTGGCTGAATCGCTGCGTCACTGCTTTCAATGAGCTCGGCGGCCAGGAGCGGGCTGCGCTTTTCGGGATTTGCCAGGGCGGAATGGATGGCAAGCTACGGCGCTATAGCGCCCAGGCGGTGGCCGACACAAACGTGAACGGTTGTGCCATCGGCGGCTTGAGCGTTGGCGAGCCAAAACCGGTCATGGCTGAAATGCTGGAGATCGTTACGGCGGTCCTACCCCGCGACAAGCCCCGGTACCTGATGGGCGTCGGTTCGCCCGAAGATCTGTGGATGGGAGTGGCGCGTGGTGTCGACATGTTCGACTGCGTCCTCCCGACCCGGCTCGCCCGAAACGGAGCATTGTTCACTCCCGAGGGACGGGTAAGTATCAAACAGCGACGGTTCGCAAACCTCCACGGGCCGCTGGATCCAGACTGTGACTGCGTCGCCTGTGACCAGTTCACCGCCGCCTATCTGCACCATCTGTTTCGCGCGAAGGAAATCCTGGGGTTGCGATTGGCGTCAATCCACAACCTGCGGTTCCTCGCGCGGCAGGTCGAAGACATCCGGCGGTCGCTCGACAGGAACGCGTTTGCCCCGGCGCACGCGGCGTTTCTCGAGCGCTACCGGCCAGTCGCTGCTGCCGCAACTGAAGAAACGGTGTAACCAATAACCGGAGCGAGAACGGCGCTCGGAATGACGCTGCTGGGGCGAGTACAATCCCGGCCGAGCGATAGGGATAGGGTTGCACCGATACGAACCGGAGTTGGATCCTGAGCGCTGCGGCGCCATTGCTGTCGGCGTTGACATTATTGAGATCGCACGGATCCGACGGACGCTCGCCGATTTCGGGGAGCGATTTCTCAGGCGGGTCTACACGGAACGCGAGCGGGAGCGATTTGGCTCTCGTGTGTCGGAGCTCGCGGCTCGTTTCGCGGCGAAAGAGGCGACGTCAAAAGCGCTGGGAACCGGAATCAGGGGTATTCGTTGGCGGGAGATGGAAGTGCTCTCAAACCGGCGCGGGAAGCCGGTGCTCATTTTGCACGGGAGCGCGGCGGAGCGCGCGGCAACGCTGGGACTTGTCGCCTTCGATGTTTCACTCACGCACTCGCGCACAGAGGCTATGGCCTTCGTTGTCGCGCTAAAGGACCCGCTGGCCCTCAGAGTTGACGATTCGGATTGCGAGGATGACGTTGGCTCGTCAGAGCGGACCTAAAGGCGTGGATGCCGTCGAGTTGGAGAGTATTTCAGAGGTGTGGGCTGCGTCGGTGCTGCCACGCCGGAAACTCGGCGCGCACAAATGGGGGGTCGGTGGGGTCGTCATCGTCGCCGGATCGCCGCCGTTCGCCGGCGCTGCGGCGCTTTGTTGTGCTGGGGCCGGCCGCTCCGGCGCGGGAATTGTTTCTGCGGCATTGCCGCGATCAATCGCCCCCGTGGTGGTTGGTCTCGTCCCAGAAGTCACCGTCGTCTTCCTGCCGGAGGGTGAGAGCAACTCGGTCGGGCTCCGCGCGAGCGAGGCCGTGGCGGAGCGCCTCGAGCGGTCCGCGGCAATGGTGGTTGGACCTGGCCTTGGAAATGATGCGGCGACCGCATCGTTGCTCGCGGCGTTGTTCGGTTCGACCCGGGTTCGAGGCGGTATCGGCTTCGGAACCGCGGCAGCGGGCCAGGAAGCCGATAGTCCCGTGGGAACGATTGCCACAGCCGGCAAGCCGGTCGTCGTCGACGCGGATGCGCTGAACTGGCTGTCCGAGCAAGAGCAATGGTGGGAACGCGTCCCAGCCGGGCTGCTCGTACTGACCCCGCACGCTGGCGAAATGGCCCGACTCGTCGAAGCCGACATCGACGAAGTCCTTGCGGAGCCGGAGCGGATCGCGCTCGAATCAGCCGCGCGGTGGCGACAGACCGTTGTGCTGAAAGGTGGGCGAACTCTTGTCGCCAGCCAAGATGGCGGTTTGGTGGCAGCCGAAGCGCCGGCGGCGCTTGCCACGGCCGGAAGCGGAGACGTGCTCAGCGGGTCGATTGGCGCGCTGTTGGCGCAAGGGCTGTCCGCGTCGGACGCCGCCGCCCTGGGCGTCTTCATTGGATGCCGGGCGGCAGATCGGCTGACGCAGCGAGTTGGAACGCTTGGGGTCGTTGCCGGAGACCTTCCTCTCGCAATTGCCGAGGAACTTCGGGCACTCGAAGAATTGGCAGCCTAGCGTGTCCCAGGGGGCGGAGTTGACCGTCAGAGAGGTCATGCGTAGTGAGGTGCCGGTCGCCTCGCCGGGGACGACGATTGCCGAGTTGGCCCGCTTGATGGTCGAGTACCGAGTGCCCGGATTGCCGGTAGTCGATGAGGGGGTGCTCGTCGGCATTGTCACTGAAGCGGACTTGATCCAGCGTGAAGCGACGGTAGACATGCCGTCGATCGTTGCGTTCCTGGATGCCGTCTTCGTCGCCGATGCGGGCACGCCTTTCGAAGAAGAGTTGCGACGGGTCGTGGCGACCACGGCAGAGGAGTTGATGACGTCGCCAGTCATCAGCATTCGAGATATAGCGACCGTGTCGGAGCTTGCCACGCTCATGCTCCAGCAACGTATCAACCCGATCCCCGTCGTCAACGACGCGCGGCAGATCGTCGGTCTCGCGACTCGGAGCGGTCTGATTGAATTGATTGCCCGACTGGAGACGGAAACTCTGCGCGGCATATCCCGCGAGGAATGACCCCGGTGGCGCGGGTGCGGACGCCGGTGGCGATTCCCGATGTCAGGAGGATCCGGGCCACGCGAGCAATCGTCAATCTCGACGCGATCGAAGCGAACGTCCGAGCTCTGCGAACGGCACTTCCAAACACCTGCAAGCTCATGGCGGTCGTCAAAGCGGACGGATACGGCCACGGCGCTCCATGGATCGCAAGAGCGGCGTTAATCTCGGGCGCCTCCCTCCTCGGTGTTGCGACGGTATGGGAGGGGCAGACTCTTCGCGCGCATGGTATCTCGGCTCCCATTGTCTTGCTCGGCTCTATCGATGCCGCCGAAGCAGAATCGGCCTGTCAGACTGCTCTCGAGATCACGGTCGCGGATGAGACCCTCCTGGTTGCCGTCCAGCGGGCCGTGAGATCCCAGGCACACAAGGAGCCGATGCCCGTGCATCTCAAGATCGATACAGGGCTTCGGCGATACGGGGCCACGGCGGAGGCTGCGGCGGCTCTCGCGGCGAAAATTGCCGCCGATCCACTTCTACGCCTGGCAAGCGTGTTCACGCATTTTGCGTCCGCGGACGAGCCTTCCGATCCGTTCACCCGGGAGCAATTGAAGGAGTTTCAGCAAGCAGTCGCGACCATCCGCGCGGATGGCGCGCCGTTGCCGCCCCTCCATACCGCAAATAGCGCCGGCATTCTGACCGGAATGGGAACCCACTACGACATCGCCCGGGCAGGAATAGCGCTTTACGGCGTTCCGCCTTCGGTGGACGTCGCCTTGAAGCCCGGGATGCGCCCCGCGCTGAGCGTCGAGAGCCGTATCACCCGGATCATCCCGGTGGCGCCTGGCGACACTGTTGGATACAACCGAACGTTCCGTGCAGCCGCGCCGATGCGAGGAGCGCTTGTCCCCATCGGGTACGCAGACGGTTACCGTCGCGCGCTGTCCGGACGGGCATGGGTCGGGATCGACGGGAGGCGGGCGCCCGTTCTCGGACGGGTCTCCATGGACCAGATTGTCGTGGAGGTTCCGGGAGAGGTTGAGGCCACCGTTGGTGACGTTGTCCAGATTTTCGGCGGCGGGGAGGCAGCAGCCGCACCGTCGGTTGTCGACATGGCGGAGCTCATGGGCAGCAACGCCTATGAGGTCATTGTCGGCCTGCGAGCGCGGGTCCCACGCGTTTTCATTCGGAACGGGGAGGTTGTTGCTGTCAGCGACGCGATCAGAATCGGCGTCGAAAAGTGAAGCT
>JAHWJF010000309.1 GCA_019348515.1 Chloroflexota bacterium
TGCGCTCCCTCGAACTGGTCGCCAACGAGGTGATGCCGCATTTCACGCGGACCCATGCGGAGGCAGTGGCGGACTAGGCGCGGCGTCGCCTCGGTCTTTCAGAGGGCCATGAATCGATCAGTTGGTGACTAGTCAATGGCAACGAGTGCAACCCCGGGCAACGAAAGGAGAGGATCAGGTAAACAGCGTGGATGGCTTCCCGGGCAACGACTTAGGGAGGAGGTCCGGGGAGGTTGCCGCATCGCCCGGAGGCGCCGACCAGGTCTGGATTGCAGTAATCGATGGTGCGTGAAAAGCAGTACGTCGGACAAAGGTCGCACGTGGGAGGATCAGGTGACATGGATAGTATGAACGAGCGCGAACTGAACTTCGTGAAGAACGTGATCTCTCGCCGGTTCCTGCTACGGGGAGCCGGGGCGGCGACGGGACTCGCTCTCGTAAGCGGCCAGAGGCGATTCGGCCTGGCTCAGGACACACCGACCGCTAGCTTCGAGGGACGACAGATGACCTTCGCTAGCTGGGGCGGCGCCTATCAGGATGCCCAGAAGAAGGCCTACTGCGATCCCTTCGCGGCCGCAACAGGCGTGACTATCCTGCAGGACGGCCCGGTGGACGACGCGAAAACGCGAGCGATGGGCGAATCCGGAGCCTCGACATGGGACGTGGTCGACGTAACCGATTCGTTCCTCTACAACGCGTCGCAAGATGGCATCTTCGAACCCATCGACTACAGCGTGGTCGACCGGGCGGCGCTCATCCCGGAATACACACACGATTTCGGTGTAGGCACCATCGTCTGGTCGAACAACATCGGGTACAACACCGAGACCTACGACGCGGAAAACCATCCCATGAATTGGGCTGACGTCTTCGACCTGGAGAAATTCCCTGGCAGACGGACGTTCCCCGGCAACACCCCGGACGTCAACCTCGAGGTGGCGCTCATGGCCGATGGCGTGCCGATGGATGAACTCTATCCGCTTGACATCGACCGCGCCTTCGCGAAGTTTGACACCATCAAGGACGAGGTCATCTGGTGGGAGACAAACTCCCAGTCCCAGCAGTTGTTCATCGATGGAGAGGTAAATCTCGGCTTGATCCTTAACGGCCGCGCGTACGATGCCGCGAAGCAGGGAGCGCCGATCGCCGTCGAATGGAACGGCAACATTCAGAGCGTTGACTACTTCGTAGTGCCGAAAGGAGCGGCCAACGTCGACGTGGCGATGGCCTTCATCCAGTTCGCCAGCCAACCTGAGCAGCAAGCCATCATGGCGAACGAGATTGCCTATGCTCCGACCAACCCGGAGGCGATCCCGTTGATTGACCCAGAAATCGTTCCCTGGTTGTCGACAGCGCCCGAGAACCGGGAGAAAGGCATACTCATCAACGTCGATTACTGGCAGGAAAACCTTCAGACGGTAGGCCAGCGGTGGACCCAGGGGCTCATGTCATGACACTCGCTGCACGCTGAGTCTCGGATAGGCGGGTGCGGCATCGCCGCACCCGCCCTCCCCTAAGGGATTGAACGGCAAAGGATGGCAACGACCCGCCAACTTGCGGATCAGCCGGAAGTAGGAGCACTCGCGCCCACCTCCCTTGGAAGGATGCGGCTCGGCACAACCGCACTGGTGCTCCCGGCGTCGCTGTTCCTTCTTATCACCTTCGTCTATCCGGTCGGGCTGCTGCTACTACGAAGCGTCTCCTTCCCGACTTGGGGAATAGAGAATTACGCCACGATCTTTCAGGAAACGATCTACCTGCGCGTTCTCGCGAACACGGTCGTCATCAGCGGCGCGGTCACCCTGATCACCCTGTTACTCGGGTATCCCTACGCGTATCTGATGGCAACTGGATCGCCGCTCACGCAGCGGGCAATGGCCTTTGTGGTGCTCGTTCCCTTCTGGACGAGCATCCTCGTGCGCACCTATGCCTGGCTTGTGCTGCTCCAACGACGCGGGCTCGTCAACCGGACACTCGAGTGGAGCGGGCTAATCACCGAGCCACTCGACCTCGTCCACAACCGAATCGGCGTCTATATCGGCATGACCCAAGTTCTGCTCCCCTTCATGGTCTTTCCTCTCTTTGCAGTGATGAGCAGAATCGACCGGAGCCACCTGCAGGCTGCATCGAACCTGGGCGCACCGCCAACCCAGGTCTTTATCCGAGTCTTCCTGCCGCTCAGCCTCCCAGGGGTGATCGCGGGAGTTCTGCTCGTCTTCATCCTGTCTCTGGGCTACTACATCACCCCGGCGCTCCTCGGCGGCCCCAGAGACATCATGATTGCTCAGCTGATTCAAGAGCAGATCGGCGAATTCGGGGAGTGGGGCATCGGCGCCGCGCTGGCCACGGTTCTCTTGATCGGAACCGTCCTGCTCGCGGCGCTGCTCAACCGCTTCATCAAGCTTGACCGGATCTGGGGAGGTCAGACGTGAATCCGCTGGGAGTTGCCGTCGTACCTCCCGAGGAGCGGGCGTCGCCGTTCGCGCGGTTTGATCTCCCGCGTCTGCTGTTGGTCGTCGTCTGCGTTGCCATCGGGATCTTCCTGATCCTGCCGATCTTTATCGTCATTCCGATTTCGTTCAGCTCCGCCAAGTTCCTGCAGTTCCCACCGCCGGGCTGGTCGCTCCAGTGGTATCAGGCCTTTTTCAGCAGCCCCGCCTGGATGAACGCGCTGAAGACCAGCGCCACGATCGCCGTCCCGACGACGATCCTAGCCACGCTGCTCGGCACGGCGGCGGCTCTGGCCATGATTCGATCGAAGTTCCCTGGGGCGACGCTGATCAACGCGGTCATCATGGCGCCGCTGATCGTGCCGCTCATCATCGCGGCCTGCGGCATCTTCGCGGTCTTCCGCATCTGGGGTCTGATCGGCACCATCGGTGGGCTCATCCTGGCGCACACCGCGTTGGCCATTCCCTTCGTTGTTGTTACGGTCTCCGCCAGCGTTCGCACGGTCGACCAGCGATTGGAGCAGGCGGCGCGGGGGCTCGGTGCGTCGCCATTGGTGGCGTTTCGTCGCATCACCTTGCCGCTCATCCTGCCCGGCGTGCTCTCCGGCGCCCTTTTCGCCTTCGTCACATCGCTGGACGAGGTGATCGTCTCGCTCTTCATCAGCACGGCGCAGGTACGGCCGCTCGCGGTACAAATGTGGTCCGATGTACGCGGAGCCATCGACCCGACCATAGCCGCTGTGTCGACGCTCCTGTTCGGCTTCTCTCTCGGTGTATTGCTGCTCGTAAGCCTCATGCGCCGTCCGAGCCGGTAAGCAGCTGTCCAAACAAGGAGCCTTAGCAGTGAGTTCGGGTAGCGGCATCCCAGCGGCAGTGGCGGGTCACGGCGACTTGCAGATTCGGAATTTGCGCAAGACGTACAGCAACGTCATCGCGGTCGACGATGTGTCACTGACGGTCCACCAGGGCGAATTCCTGACGTTGTTGGGACCCTCCGGATCAGGTAAGACAACGACGCTGATGATGATCGCCGGGTTCGTCCCGCCAAGTGGGGGGACGATCGTCCTCGGTGGGCGCTCGCTCACCGTCCTGCCACCGCACAAGCGTGACATCGGAATGGTCTTTCAGCACTACGCGCTCTTCCCGCACCTGACGGTTGCTCAAAACATCGCCTTCCCGCTGGAGATGCGCAGTCTGCGCAAGTCCGAGGTGGAACGGCGCGTGCAGGCGGCGCTGGATCTGGTCCGGTTGCCGGACTTCGGCGCGCGCTATCCGCGGGAGTTGTCGGGCGGGCAGCAGCAACGAATCGCCCTCGCCCGCGCCATCGTCTTCGAGCCTTCGCTGCTGCTCATGGACGAGCCGCTCGGCGCCCTCGACAAGAAACTGCGCGAGCACATGCAGCTGGAGATCAAAACGATCCACCACGATCTTGGGGTGACCGTCATCTACGTGACCCATGACCAAGAAGAGGCGCTCGTCATGAGTGATCGTATCGCGGTCTTCAACCACGGTAAGATCGAGCAGCTGGGATCCCCGTCTGACCTCTACGACCGGCCCGCGACGCCGTTCGTCGCCGACTTCCTGGGCGAGTCGAACTTCATCCCGGCAACGGTCACCGCCGTGGAAATGCATGGGTTGCGGCTCCGCTACGATCGTGCGGACCTCGTAGCAAACGTGGCGCCCGCGGTCGCAGTAGGCGACAACGTCACGGTGACGGTGCGTCCGGAGAAGACCCTCATTCTCCCGGTGGAAGCGCCGGGATCTGAGCGGATCGGCCGCGAGAACTGGATCTGCGGCACGATCGCCGATGTGGTCTACCTAGGAGAGTCACGGAAGTACCTCGTGCATTTGTCGGGCGGGGTGACATTGATCGCTCGGCAGCAGGCGACGTCCATTGACATGCCAATGCTCCAACCGGAGCAGGAGGTGGTGGTGGGGTGGCACGCCAATGACTGCGTCGTCCTGCCGGGCCAGTCCGAGGCAGGCGCGGAGGTAACGAGCGCGGGCGCGGAGGCCAGGGAGATGACGACGAGGGGCGTGGCATGAGGTTGCGACACAACGGATACGAAATCAACTATGAGGTGACGGGGAGCGGGCCGCCCGTTGTCCTCATCCACGGTGTCGGCTCGAGCTTGGGAAGTTGGGATGACATCGTTGAGCGGCTGCGAGTTGACTATCGCATTCTCCGCTACGACACCCTCGGCCACGGAGACTCCGAAAAGCCGGATGGCCCCTACGCGCTGGACGATTACGTTGCAGAGTTGCTAGCCCTGCTCAACGCGGAGGGAATCGAGCGCGCGCACATCGTCGGCTCCTCGTTTGGGGGCATGATTGCCCAGGCATTCGCGATTGCCCATCCGGAGCGTGTGGCCACGGTTGCCTTCCTCAGCGCGGTCGCCGCTCGGACGCCCAAGCAGCGCGCGGCCGTGATCGAGCGCGCCGACCAGTTGGCGACGGGCGGGGCGGGGCGGACGATCGGCGCGGCTTTGGAGCGTTGGTACACGCCAGAGTTCCGCGCGAAGCACCCCGACCTCCTGGCGCAACAAGCCGCCCGGGTGAAGGCCAACGACCCCAGGGGGTACGCGGCGGCCTATCGGGTCTTCGCCGAATCCGATCTCGACCAAGAGTTGAGGGAGATCCGGGTGCCCGCCTTGATTGTCACCGGAGAACACGATGCTGGCTCGACGCCCGAGATGGCGCGGCTGATGCACGAGCGGATCGCTGGATCGCGGCT
>JAHWJF010000310.1 GCA_019348515.1 Chloroflexota bacterium
TAGGGGGGTCGCTGCGCTCAAGGGGGTGGCGGCGGCTTTGCCGCCTCAGGGGGTGTCGCTTCGTTCAGGGGGTGAAGGAGAACGAGGGATTGTATGGGCTGCACCCCTATCACCGGACCAAGGCCAAAGAGAGGTCATACCCTCGTTCTAAGAATCGTTCGTTCTCTCGTTCGTCCGTCCAACGCGCTTCGAACTCGCTGGGCGGTTGGTAGCCGAGGCTGGAGTGGAGTCGCTTGTGGTTGTAGACGTCGTTGAGAAAGCGTTCCAGGTTGGCTTCTGCCTCGGCGAAGCTCTGGTAGTCGTGCAAGTACACCTCCTCCCGCTTGAGGGTGGCGAAGAAGCTCTCCGCCAGCGCGTTCTCATAGACGTTGCCGACCGCGGCCATGCTGATCTGGGCGCCGATGGCCGCCAACCGCTCGACATAGCGGGCGGAGGCGTACTGCACGCCATGATCGGAGTGGTGGATCAGCCCCGGTGCGGGCTGGCGGCGGTGGATGGCGAGCGTCAAGGCCGCCAGACTCAGGTCGGTATCGATGCGCCGCGACAGTTCCCAGCCGACGACGCGGCGCGAGAAGGCATCGAGGATGGCCGCCAAGTAGCAGAAGGCGGTCGGCAGGCGGATGTAGGTGATGTCGGCGACCCACGCCTGGTTGGGGCCGGAGATGCCCTGGGTGCGCAGCAGATTGGGGTAGCTGGACAACCGATGGCGGGAGTCGGTGGTGACCACGAAGCGGCGTTTGAGCTGGCAGAGCAGCGATGCTTCGCGCATCACCCGCAGCACCCGCTTGGCATTGATCGTCCAGCCGTCGCGACGCAGGGCATGCGTGACGCGCCGGTAGCCGTAGCCCGGGAAGTCGAGCACGATCTGCTCGATCGCATCGCGCAGGGCGATCGCCTCGTCATCCGGCTCCCGGGGCGCGGTCCGCTCGTACCACCAACTGCGACTGAGGCCCAGCAGCCAGCACAACCGACGGACCGACAGCTCTGGATAGGTCGCATGCAATGCGGCCATCAGGGCGTGCCGCTCCGCGAGGTCATGCTGCCGAGCCCCTTTTTTAGCGCCTGGTTCTCCAGCGCCAGTTGGCCGCAGAAGCGCTCCAGCTCGGCGATGCGCCGGTGTAGGGCTTCCTCGCTGTTAGGTTGCTGCGGGGCGAAGGCGCCCTCCCCCCGTTCGGCGTACTCGTGGCGCCAGCGGGAGAGCACGCTGTTGGCTAACCCGTGCTCGCGGCACATCTGGGCAGGTCGCTGCGCCCCGCTGGCCAACTGGTGCATCAGCTCCAGCTTGAACTCGCGGCTAAAGGTCCGTCCCCGTGGCATCCTCAGCCTCCTCGCCGGGGCGAGTCTACCGCCCATCGGCGCCAGGCCTCTCTTTGCTCCTGGTCCGGAAAACGGGGTGCACTCCAGTCCCCGGTCACCCGAGTGCCCTTCCCTCTGTGACCCTGTCACCCTTGTTACCACCTATCACCCATCCCCCATCCCCCTCGTATACTCCACCTATGTCCCGCCCCAATGTGCCAAGCGTAGAAGGCACGTCCGTCGCGGCGGCTGAGCCGAAGCAGGAACAGGAAGCGCTGGTTCCTTCGCGGCGGCAGTATCTCGATCTGAAGGCGCAACATCCGGGCACGATCCTCCTCTACCGCCTCGGTGACTTCTACGAGACCTTTGACGAGGATGCCAGCATCCTGGCCCGCGACGCGCGCATCGCGCTGACCTCCCGCTCCTTCGGCCGCTCCGGACGAGCGCCGATGGCAGGTATCCCACACCACGCGCTCAACCACTATCTGGGTCGCCTGCTGGCAGCGGGGCACACCGTCGCTATCGCCGAGCAGATGAGTCCGCCCGGGCGTGGCCTGGTCGAGCGGGCGGTTACCCGCGTGGTCAGTCCCGGCACAGTCTCCGATCCGGCTCTGCTCCCGGCGGGGGAGAACCGCTACCTGGCGGCGGTGCATAGGCTGGGCGACTGCTGGGGGCTGGCCTGGGTCGACGTCAGCACCGGGGAGTTCGCCGTCGCTGAGTTCTCCGGGGATGGCGCCGCGGCGCGGCTAGCGGAAGAGGTCGTCCGCCTCAATCCGGCGGAGACGCTCGTTCCCGACGATGCTCCGGACCCGCCGCGAGGGCGACAGGCGCCGGGGCATCTCACCCGTCTGGAGACGTGGCGCTGGGCGCCGGACCGGGCCGCGGAAACGCTCCGCACCCAGTTCCGGGTGCGGTCGCTAGCCGGTTTTGGCTGTGCTGGAATGCCCGCGGCGATCGGCGGGGCTGGGGCGGTGCTCGCCTACCTGGAGCGCACGAACCCGGCACTGCTGGCACTGCTGAGCGGGCTGCGCGTGGGGTCCCCCGGACGTTGGGTCGGGCTCGACGCCGCCACGCGCCGCAATCTGGAACTGACGCGTTCCCTTGGCACCGGCGGCACGCGCGGGAGTCTGCTTGGCGTACTCGATCTCACGCGCACTCCCATGGGTGCTCGCGCTCTGCGGCGGCTGGTGGGGCAACCGCTGCGCGATCTGGACGAGATTGCGCGGCGGCAAGGCATCGTTGGGGCGATGGTCGGGGCGCCATCGGCCCGCGCGGTGTTGGGTGACGCGCTGACGGCGATCGGCGACCTGGAGCGGCTGGTGGGCCGCATCGCGGGGCGCGGCGCTGGAGCGCGGGAATTTCTTACGCTGGCCGCGGCACTGCGATCCATTCCCGAAATCGAAACGATCTTGGGAGGGATGAGACGGGCCGCGTCCTCCAACTCGCCGTCTTGCCGTCTTGCCGTCTTGCCGTCTCCCGTCTCCCTCGATGCCTGCCCGGATCTGCTCGACCTGCTCGAGACCGCGGTCGAGGAGGACGGCAGTGGAGCGGCCGCGTTCCGCCCCGGGTTTGCCCCGGAGTTGGACGACGCGGTGGCCGCGGTGCGGGGGACGCGAGAGTGGCTGGCCGCGCTGGAAGGACGGGAGCGGGAGCGGACCGGCATCCGCTCATTGAAAGTGGGATTCAACAAAGTCTTCGGGTACTACATCGAGGTCACGCGTCCCAACCTTAGTCTGGTGCCGGGCGAGTACACCCGCAAGCAGACCGTGGCCAACGCCGAGCGCTACGTCACCGCGTCGTTGAAAGACGCGGAAGCGCGCATCCTGGCCTCCGACGAGGAGATCGCGTTCCAGGAGCGGGAGGCATTGGTGCGCCTCGGTGGGCTGGTCACGGCCGAGGCGGGACGACTGCTGGCGACGGCGCGCGGGCTGGCCGAGCTCGATGCGCTGTTGGCGCTGGCGGAGGTGGCGGCCCGCAACGCGTGGACCGCGCCGGAGGTGGACGAGAGCGACGTACTGGAGATCGTCGCCGGGTGTCACCCGGTCGTCGAGGCGCATCTGGGCGGGGAGCCGTTCATCCCGAACGACTGCCGTCTGGGTGGAGATGGCGCAGGGCAGGCCATCGTCACCGGGCCGAACATGGGTGGCAAGAGCACCTGGCTACGGCAGACCGCCCTGATCGTGCTGCTGGCTCAGATCGGTTCGTGGGTGCCGGCGGCCCGGGCTCGGGTTGGGTTGGTCGATCGCATCTTCACCCGCGTCGGGGCGCAGGATGATCTGGCGCGCGGACAGTCGACCTTCATGACCGAGATGGTCGAGACGGCCGCGATCCTGCACCAGGCGACGGCACGGTCGCTGCTCATCCTGGACGAGGTCGGCCGCGGCACCGCGACCGACGACGGGTTGGCGATCGCTCGAGCGGTGCTGGAGGACATCAGCCGCCGCATCGAGGCGCGGGCGCTCTTCGCGACGCACTATCTAGAGCTGACCGCCGTCGCGGATGAGCTGCCGGGAGTGACGAATGTCCACGTCGCCGCCCTGGAGCGAGAGGGGCGGGTTGTCTTCCTCTACGCGGTGCAACCTGGACCGGCGGACCGTGCTTACGGCATCCAGGTAGCGCGCCTGGCGGGACTGCCGCCGTGGGTCGCCGACCGCGCCGAGGCGCTCCTCATGGCAGCGCCGGCTTCGTCTGCTCCGGTGATTGAATCTCCGATGTCAATTGCGGAAGAGGACCCGGCGTGGCTCGGGCCGATGGAATCATCCGGAGAGCCCAGTCTGACACCGGCCGAGCAACTCGCCATCGCATTACGCGAGCTCGATCTCGATTCCATCACGCCGCGCCAGGCCCTGACCTGGCTCTGGGAGCAGCAAGAGCGAATCTCGATGGTGCCAGGTGAGGACCTCCCGCGCTCTGTCCCGGCACGAGCGAACGGCAGCGGAGGGTAGGACCCTGATGAGTGCAACCGCAACCATTACTGAAATCGAGCAATCCGAGCAATTACTGAGGGCTGGGGATTGACAGGCGCACGGAGCCGACGTAATGTGTTAAATGGGAACGGATGTCCGGCAACTAATGCCGTTCCATAGCGGCAGCTGGGTGCTACAAGGGGAAGACGCCTGGCTCTGTCTGGGATTCGCGTGTGACGCCGCTTAGGGAATCCGAATTCCCTGTAGTGGTGTATATATGCGTAGGACATCGTCCTTGTTGTTCTGGATGCTGTGACTGACCAACGTGGGTCGGTCGGCAAGCGTACTCGGGAGGGGTTAATGGAAAGTAACAAGTTCGATGCGTTGGCACGCCGCGCCGTGGGTGATGACTCATCTCGGCGCGGCGTGCTACGTGCCGGAATCGGCGCCCTCGCGGCATCTGCCCTGGCGGTGGTTGGCCTGAGTACGGCCGACGACGCCGCGGCAAATGACAATGCGAAGAAACGGCGGAAGCGCCAACACCAGCGTGACCAGGCGACGCGCCGCCGGCACCGGAAAATCGTCATCTGCTACAACGGCGAGACGCTGGAGGTGCTGAAGAACAAGGTTAATCAGAAGTTCCCGAATGTCCAACCGGGCCCGTGCGTCTGCGTGGGGCAGACGCCGATCACCTGCGGTCTTGGCTGCTGCCCGGTCGAGTTCCCGGCGTGCTGTCCGAATGGATCCTTTGGGAACCAGCCGGGGGAGAGCTCAGGAAGCACCTGCGCCCCGGTTAGCACCGGCTGCTGCCCCGTGGGCGCGGGACAGGGTTTCTGCGATGCGCCGAACAATCAGTGCTGCCCGCCCACGAATCAGAATACGCGTGGGTACTGTGCCCCACCGGACGCGGCCTGCTGCAGCACCAGGACAGGTGGAGGTTTCTGCCCGGCACCGTTCAATCAGTGCTTTCACCCGAC
>JAHWJF010000311.1 GCA_019348515.1 Chloroflexota bacterium
AGTCGGGCCGAAACGCTCGGTCTTCACCCGCTCCGGCGGGTAGCCAAGCGTCACGAGATCGCTCGCCACGTTTTCCACGAGTTGCGTGGGACCGCAGACGTAGGCCAGTCTCCCGGGGTCAGGCCTACCCACCGCATCCGCCAGCATCGCGGTGTCGATACGGCGCGTGTATCCCTCCCACCCGATGGGGTGGGATCTGGTCAGGGTGTGGATGACGCGCAGCGTCGGGTCGGCACTGAGACGGTCGAGCTCCTCGCGGAAGATGATCTCGTCCCAGGCTCGCGAGGAGTAGAGCAGGGTCGCCGGGATATCGCTGCCGATCGCTTCCCGGTAGCGAAGCATCGACATCAGCGGCGCCACCCCAGAGCCCCCGGCGACGAGGAGGAGGGGCCCGCCGTCCGCCTCCGTCCAGGTGAAGTAGCCGCCGATTGGCCCACGCAGCTCCAGGCAATCGCCTGGTCGGAGCTCTTCACTGAGGTACGGGGAGACCTCACCGTCGGCGATCTCCTCAACGGTCAAGTCGAGGGTACCGGCGGCGGGGGCGGAAGCAATCGAGTAGGACCGCTGCGCCTGGTAGCCATCGTCCGCGGTGAGGCGGACGTCGACGTGCTGACCTGGCAGATGTCCCGGCCACGCGTCCGATTCGAGCCGTACGGTCATGACCCGCCGGGTCTCCGAAAACGTTCCGGCAACGGTTGCCAGTTGCCAGCCTAATCGCCCCGGTATCGCTGTTCCCGCCATGGGTCACCGTAGTCGTGATAGCCGAGCGACTCCCAGAAACCGGGCCGGTCGCGGGGCATGATCTGCAGACCGCGCACCCACTTGGCGCTCTTCCAGAAATAGAGATGCGGCACCAGCAATCTGGCCGGGCCGCCGTGCTCCGGGGCCAGGGGCGCGCCGTCGTATGCGTAGACTATCCAGGCTTTGCCGCCGGTGAGATCGGCCAGGGGCAGGTTCGTGGTGTACCCGCCGTCGCAGAACGCCGTCACGAACGCCCCGTCCGTCTCGTCGCCAGCAAGCAGCGTATCGATCGCGACCCCCTCCCAGACCGTGTCAAGCTTGCTCCACTTGGTGACGCAGTGAATATCGACGGTGATCGCTTCGCTGGGGAGCGCGCGAAACTCGTCCCAGGTCCAGCGCCGCGACTGGCCCACTGCCCCGGTGATGGTGAAGTCCCATCGAGCGAGCGGTGTGAGTGGGGTGGGACCGGCCGAGAGGACCGGGAAGTCCGGGGTAAGGTATTGCCCGGGCGGAACCCGGCTGGCAACCGCGGGATCCTCCCGCCTACGGCCGCGGAACCCGCGAGAGATGAAATTGCCTGCCATGCTCACGCTCCTGCGCTATGGTCTCGTGATCCTGCTGGCCGCCGTCCACGTGCGCCGCCATCTTGCCACGTTTCGCGTCCCTCCGAGCCACGTCTGCCAGGAGAGGGGAGCATTGCCCGTCTCACCACGGAGGAGAGTGGCACTACGCTTGCTTGCGTACTATCGAGGCTGAGATGGAAGATAGTGAGCGGCGTCAGACCCGGCGCCGGCGACGGGGAGGATGACTGAACGATGCACGAACAGACTGTCGGCGGAGAGTTGCAACGTGATAGTCAGACGGCAGCGCTCACACCACGCCCGGTGCGCCTCCTGCTCATCGGACGCTTCAAGCCTGGCTCGGAGGCCGCGCTGCGCGAGGCGCAGGCGCACTTTCCTTGCGATGCCGCCATCGAAGCGGGTATCGAAGCGGTCGAAGCATTCATCGGCAGCGGTCACTACGCGGTCGAGCTGGAGATCGGCGCGGATGATATTCAGCATGTCCTGGCGACCTTCTTCAACGATTCGCGGGTGCGGGAGTTCCGGGCCGCGCTCGAACCGATGGTCGAAGGATTGCCCGGGGCGGACTACCAATTCGGTCCAGCCGATCGGTTCCACGCCGATGCCCCCGCCGAGGCAAACGACGGGCAAACGGGACAGACCATCTACAACACCGGCGACCTCCCCTTTGCGGCAAGCATGTACCGCTGGCGGGTCGGCGAGCCGCCGCAGACGGGGAAGACGCCGCACGGCCGGACCGACGCGTAATCAAGACGCTGCCGGCCTCTGGCCCGGACTCAGTTGTCGGGCTGCGTTTCGCCGGTGAGACGATGCTCTGGAGTGGCCTGATGCGCTGGGGCATTGCCGCCGCCACCGTCGTACTCGCATTGATCGACGACGCGCCGGGTGTAGCGCAACCGGTCGATCTGGTGCTGACTCCCCTGCCGCCAGTCGCCACGCCGGGTATAGCTGCCACCCCGGGTGCGGCCGCCACCCCCCACCTGGCCGCCACGCCCCTTGGACGGCCGGCAGACGACTCGGGCGGCGTCGGCTCCCGGCTCCTCGGCCAGCAGTCCGCTGCCCAGGCGACCATCGCCGCCTATGCTACGCGAGAGGCGGTCCAGGCGACGCGAATCGCCACACAGGAGGCTGCTCAGGCGACGCGGATCGCCGTCCTGGAATCAGCCCTGGCCGAGGTCCAGGTGACGGCGACGGCGCTGGTAGTGGTTGCGGCCAACACCGTCCTTGACCCGACCCGGCAATCGATCACGCTCGAGACCGATCTGGGCGGGATGCTGAACGGCGATCCCGAAGCGGTCGCAGAGGCGCGGACGGAGCTGACCAGGCTGCTCTCCCGCTATCCGTCCGGCTGTCGGGCGGGCTTCATGCTCATCAGCGGCAATGCCCCATCGATTGAGGAGGGCGTTGACCTGGCGCAGCGCGTCGAGTCTCTCCTACGCGAAGGGTGGCCGGCGATCTTCACGGAGGCGACCGGCGCGGAGGTCTTCGCGCTGCCGAACCAACCCCCCTTTGGACAGGTCAGCGTCGACATCTTTTTCTACGCGGGATGCCAGCCAACTGGATAGTGTGCCGTGCCCCCGAGCATGGTCCCGCGCTCATGGCGCCCAGGCGTCACCACCCCTCCGGCCCGTCCCATGCGTACGAGGCGCCGCGTGGCTGTTAGGTCGGCAGCCCTCGGAAGGTCAGGAGGTCGGGCATGCGTCCAATTGGTCTGTTCCTGTCTGTGGTCGCTCTCGTGCTGCTCGGTCCGATTGGCCCGGGATCAACAGCCACGACGTGGGCGCAGGACAGCACCCCGGTCGTCGCGGAGGAGGTCGAAGAGGTCGTCGAAGAGTTCGGCTTCGAGATCGCCCCGGGTGTGACGGCCGGTATTCTCCCCGTCTCGGACGATCCCCCGTCCCTCTACTGGGTGCGTTTCGCCCCTGGTGTCACCTACACCCTGGAAGAGGATCCGGCGATCACCCTGGTGTATGGCCAGACCGGGTCGCTCGTATTGCGGCTGGGTGTGCCGGTCACGGTCACGCGCGCCGGGGCGATGGATGCTGCTGAGGAGACCATCCCCGCGGAGACCGAGTTCACGTTGTCCGAGGGGGACTACACGGTGTTGCCGCCAAACGCGAGCGGCGAGGCACGCAACGAGGGTGTAGAACTGGCGCAAGTCGCAGTCGCGGGGCTGGTTCCTGAGCAACTGGAGATAGCCGTAACCGCCACGCCGGCTCCCTAGCCCCGAAGCAACAGGAAGACCACTGGCGTCGGGAGAACCGACCGGCGGCGCACGCATCAATATGCAGCGCCAGGGTGGATACCGTCGATCGGGTTTAGTGATTCGGTCCCAGGTCTAGCGAAACCTGATTCTGTCACTACACGGAATCGACATCCTGTTCCAGCGGGAAGTACTGGACTCGCGCAAAGTATCCCGCCTCAAACCTGGGGACCAAGACCACGCTCGCGCACTTCCAGCAAGACCCCTATGCTTATCAGCAGGGTATCGATTTCGATATCGAGCCGTAATGCGCTCATGGCGAGTGGCGCATCGTCGAGCTAACGCGTCTACTCACGGCACATGAGATGGAAGAGCGCGTCTGTGCCGCCTTGGCGTGTCCGCATGCCGATCACCTCGTCATCCACCACGGAGTTGCTGATTGCGCATGAGAAGTCTGGATTGCCGATGATGAAGTCCGCCTCGGGCCAGTCTGCCTCTATGGGGCCTTCGGGGTCGCCCCTGTCGAGTAAGGCATCGTGCAGGCGAATCGTCTCCAAGGATTCCAGCACCGGGTCACGGTTCACCTTAAACCCGTTGTCCGCCCGGCGGGCGGCGCCTAGCGCGTCGACCGCGTAGCATGGTTCTGGCGAACGCTCACCGAGGTCAGGGAGCATTCAGCAGCAAGCGGAAGGCCTACGCGGGGGTGACGTGTGGTCGGAATCGACGAGCGCGGCCGTGCCGGGCGGGACGGCGGCACCGATGCGGCGAGCGCCGACGAGGAGCGCCTCGAAGAGCTGGGCGACAAGGAGCCGAAGCCGCTCGGTCAGGAAGCGCCGGAGATCATCGACGAGGCCTCGAAGATCGGGGCCAAGCGGCTGCACCGGCCCCTGGCCGGGGATGCGATCACGGCCTTCGCCGGTGGCATGAGCGTTAGCTTCGGCGCCATTGCCATGGCCTCCGCCGCTGCCGCGGTCGGCGGCGGCATCGCGACATCCTCGGTCGGCCTCCTGGTCGGCGCCCTGGCGTTCCCGATCGGTTTCGTCATCCTCCTCGTCGGCAAGACCGAGCTTTTCACCGAGAACTTCCTGCTGCCGGTGGCCGGGGTCCTGAAGCATCGCGGCACCCTGCGCCAATTGGGTGCCCTCTGGGGCGTCAGCCTGGCGTTCAACCTGCTGGGCGCCCTTGTCTTCGCGCTGCTCATCTCACGCGGTAACGTCTTGCCCGAGGGGCCGGCGGAGGAATTGATCGCCCTCGCCCGTCACAAAGTGGACTACGACCTCTGGACCGCCTTCATCAAGGCGCTCTTCGCCGGGTGGCTGATGACGGTGCTCACCTGGCTCCTCGTTGCCGCGCAGGGGTTCGGTTCCCGGATTGTTATCATCTGGGGGGTCGGAACGCTGATTGTGCTCGGGCAATTCAACCACGTCGTCATCTCGGCCGCGGAGATCTTCATGGCGATGTTGTTGGGCGCCCCGATCGGCGTCGGCGAATGGATCACGGCGAACTTTCTCCCGGCCTTGGTCGGCAACCTCATCGGCGGCCTGGTCTTCGAGACTCTGCTCCAATACGTGCAGGCTCAATACCAGGAGCCCGAAACTGACGACGCGGTGACCGCCTAGCCGGGTGCTGAAAAGCGCCTTTTGCGACGCCGG
>JAHWJF010000312.1 GCA_019348515.1 Chloroflexota bacterium
ATACCTATGCGGCCCCGGTTGTCTACGGCGGCGATAGCCAGACCCAGACCGGATTGGCTGTTGAAGGTGACGGCGGCACGGCCATTGCGGACGCCACCGGCGGCAACAACAACCTCGCTTTCGTTAGCTAAGTTCCCGTTCGAGCACGTTCAGGGGGTGGCGCACACCAGCGCCACCCCCTGAGTGTGTCTCGCACTGTCCCGGGTGGGTCGTTGATAGAGGCGCATCATTCCGGTGCCTCCCGGAACGAATGGAGACCAGATTCGGTGTGTTGATGCATTGCGTCAAATTGCGTCAAATAGTAGTTCCCTTTGCCTCTCAGGATGCGTCAGCCGCTACGACTGTTGCTCAGTCACTTCTGGGCCGATCCGAGAGAAGCGGCTAAGCCTCGCCAATCCTGCGCTGCATCAGGCCCTCCTGCCCGTGCATCGCGTCGTATGATCAATCCGTCAACGAATACCATCGTGTACGACTAGTGAGTCCCCGTTCTCGTTCCAAAAGAAGAATCAGCAGCCCGTCTTCAGGGCTTCCCGTTGACAATCGGCTCACCTCAATGCAACCGTGCGCGCTATCATGCCGTACGTACAGTAATGACGACCTCGATATGCGTTGCATCAGTCGATCCTGGTTCTCGCGGCAACCGGCGCTGGTGCCGCACGTGACATAGGGGGGCCTCGTGACGAGCAGTCAAGTCCGACAAGCGTTCACAGTTTTCGCACAGGGAATTGCGCGCCGGTTCAGCCAATTCCCCTTTGGCCTCCTCATGTTGGCTCTTGCAATCTGTTTCGGCGCCACCCAGATCGCGACAGCGTTCTTCCAAGTGCCCGATGAGCCTTCGCCCGAGAGTGGAACAGCCCAAGTGGTCGCGCAAGGCGTGTTCAACATTGCGGGCGACGACCTCCGTTGGCAGATTGCGGAGCGCACGGCGGCGCTTCCCGCAAATGCCTCCACTGTCGAGAGTGCGATGGGGTTCCTCATCGTGGACGGCGGAGTGCTACTCGTCGAGGATCTGGCCACAGGCGAACAACACCGCTTGCCGGCCGGAGAAGCGATGCTAACGAGGGACGGCGACGAGCAGATCCGAGCCGCTCTCGGTTCTGAATCGGTCGTCTATTGGGAGTTGGCGCTGGTCGACGCCACAATAGAGGATCTGGGCGAAGGCGTCGTGTTCACCGGCGAGTCGTTTGCTGGTCCTGGCGCTCGGCACGATCTCGATCTTCTTCAGGACGCGCTCGGTCCCGGTGGGACGACGGCAATACCGGCGGGCGCCTTGCCCACGCTCGTCCTCATTCTCGATGGAGTCGCGGAGATCGCCACCGACACCGGCGATGTCTTCTCACTCGGCGCCGGCGAGGCTATTGCTCTAAGTGGTCCGCTTGTCCTGACCGCTACCGAGAGCGGCGCCAGCGTTTCCGTCCTCTATACCGGTCCCGCCATACCGCGCCTCACGGATCAGCAAGGGACTCCAGCGCCAAGCCGGCGCGTCATCGCATCTCCAGTAGCGCCGACCCCGGAAGCCACTGAGGCTCTGCCGGCAGCGACCGCGGAGATCGGGCAAACGACCGAGGAAGGTGACGATGCCGATGCTGATGCCGACGGGCTGGCCAGCCAAGAGGAAGTTGAAGCGGGTACAGACGCGAATCTTTCTGACACCGACGAGGATGGTCTCACCGATGGTCAGGAGGTGGGTGAAATTGGGACATCGCCGCTAGTCGCGGACACCGACGGCGACGGTGTACTTGACGGCGACGAAGTCGCGCAGGGAACCGATCCGCTCGACGACATCACCGATGCCGCGGCCGGCGAGGTGCCGACTGTCGATGAGCCTGTCGCCGCTGAGGAACCGGCGGACGTCGAGGTGGCGCTCACACCTGGTGACAGCGATGGAGACGGCCTCGAGGACGCTATTGAGCTTGAATTAGGCACCGATCCATTCGATCTGGATACTGATGACGACGGGTTGACGGACGGTGACGAGTACTACGTGTACGCTACCGGCACCAGGAATCCCGATTCGGATGGTGACGGAGTCCTCGACGGAACAGAAATCGCGAACGGAACGGATCCCAATGATCCGAACAGCTTCTGAAAACTGATTCCTTGGCGCGCAAGAGCGACACCAGAGGTGGATTGGGCAACGGACCGGGTGGGTCTGAACGCGGCCCCGCCTGGTCCGTCAGGCAGTATCGAAGGATAGAGTCAAAGCACCAGCCAAGAAGCAATGAGTGCAACTGATAACGCGAGGAGGACTGCGCTCGCGGCTGGCATGCCCCACAGCGCCCAGACAAGAGCAGTCGCGACAACGAGCACGGCGAGCGTGATCAAATACCCAAACGCGAACGAGTTCGGTTTGCCGTGTGTGCTCTGGCCGCCGATCGTCTCGCCTGGTGGCGTTAACTGCGATCCAGAGAGGATCTGACGCGTAGCGCGTCCAGTTGGTCGTCGGGTCACAACCGAGGCTCGGGCGCCGACTGAGCGCCATCGTTGAGGCCCGTGACATCGAATGACGGGTGGTGGCGGAGTGTGCCCCGCCAGATGCGAAGGACGATGATCTTGACAATGCCGGACCAGAGAAGCAAGACGCCACACACCAGGGCCACGGGACCCAGTCCGGCCGCGACGCCCCCTACGACGAGAGCGATGCCGGCCAGAACCATTATTGCCGAGATAATCGAGAAATACCGTGCTGCTTTGATCTCTTCATAACTTTCTAGCCCAGGTGGGGCATCGGATAGATCCTAACCGCGATTCGACTGGACTCGCAATGTCTCCGGCGCGCAAGAACCTATGGTGGCACGCGGTTCACGATCCATGCCACGATGAACCGTACAATGCTGGTACTTATGAACCGGGACCACCGGGTGCTCGATCCAGGAGGGCTCAACAATGCTTAACAATCGGTTGGCGCGCGAAGCGCTGAAGCAGGCCGCGACCCAAGTCAATCAAGGGGTCCGTGACGGTGCGCGACAATTCGTGGAGCGTGAGGTGACACCACTTCGGGACCGCGTTGATGAGCTCGAAGGACGGGTTGCCCGTCTCGAACGACAGTTGGCCGAGGTCCTCAGAGATCGAGACCGAACCGGTCATTGAGCGCTACGCGGCTGCGGAAGCTGTAGAGGCCAGGGCACGCCTAGCCGATATGCTTTGATGGTCAGCCGGGGACAAACATCGGCACCTCCCCATCCGCTGACATGACGAGGGGAGCGTGACTCGCGCCGACTGCGTCTGCGACGGCATCGCCAAGTGCGTCCAGAGCGGGCTTCATGAACCCCATGGTCGTATAGGCAATCGTGCCATCTCGGTCAATCAGAAAGACCGTCGGTGTTGCCATGATATCGAAGGCGCGAGAGATCGGGTAATCCTCTCCTTCGAGGAGAATGGGGAACGTGATTCCATAACGTCTGGCAAACGATCTCGTGATATTCGCGGAATCTTGAGAAACCCCCATCACTGTGAGGCCATCAGCACGATGCCGCTCGTGCAGCCGCTCCAGAAATGGGAACATTTGCTTGCTGGAGGCGCATGAGCTCTTGTAGATCCCAAGCAACACCGGGCCGCTTTCGAGAACGCGTTTCAGGTCGTGTGCTCGGCCTTCCGCATCGTCGAACTCTCGATCGGGAAATGGCGCCTTTTGGCCTTGTTCGGTCGTCATTTTCACTCCCGTAGGCGCTGTCACGATGTGCTGAGCGCCTACAATCTGCCGTCTCCACGCGGGCGGCGACGTTCCACGTCACATGACTGCCGCCACCGGAATGACCCCATTCAATGCCTGAACCAGGTCGGCTTCCAGATCGGGGAAGTCTTCGAGTCCGGTCGAAACGCGCACCAGATTCCCGCAATGCCAGGGCCAGACGAGCGTGCTGCTGTCGCCCAGACTCACCGCGATAGTGCACAGCCGGAGCGAGTCAAGGAATGGCCCAAATACCTCCCGTCCTCCCGCAAGCGAAACCGCAATCATGCCCCCGAAGCGATCGTCGCCCGGGCCGACCAGCGACTTCGCCAGCTCATGACCCGGGTCTGATTCGATACCGGGATAGTGGACCGCTTCTACGGCTGGGTGTGCGGCTAACACTGACGCGAGGTGGAAGGCGTTCTCGCTGTGCCGCTGCATCCGAAGCGGAAGCGAATGAATTCCCGCCAGCAGCAACCAGGCCGCGAACGGCGACAGCGCAGTTCCCAGGTGAAGTGCCCGGGATCTGATCCGCTCGATGAGGCGCCGCGGACCGGAGATGACTCCACCCTGGACCTGACCGTTCCCGGAGAGATATTTTGTCGCGCTGTGAATGACGATATCGGCGCCGAGGTGCACCGGACGGAGCAGCGCTGGCGAGAGAAATGTATTGTCGACAATCACCAGGAGTTCGTTCTTGCGGGCTATCTCGGCCAGCATCCGAACGTCCGTTACGCGAAGTAGCGGGTTCGAGAATGGCTCGGCATAGATGGCTCGGGTCTCTGTCGTGATGGCGTCCTCGATTGCGGAGGCGTCCGAGAGATCGACGAAGTTGGCCGAACCACCGTAGCTCGGGAGATCCTCACGGAGGAAGGCCCGTGTCAGGTCATAGAGCTGATCCGACGCCACAACATGCCCGCCATCGCTCAGCAAGGTCAGGAGGGCGCCACTTATCGCCGCCATGCCCGAATTTAGGGCCACGGACGATTCCGTTCCTTCGAGATCCGCCATCTTCAACTCGAAGCATCGAACCGTAGGATTGCCGCGAGGAGAGTAGGTAAAGTGCGGCCGCTCCCCGCCGCGCATGGCCTCGACTTGGCCGTTGGTTTCAAACGCGTAGGTCACATTTTGGTAGAGTGGCACGCCGTGGGCGCCGGTTGTCGGATCGGGCGCCTCACCGGCGTGAATGCAGCGGGTGCTGAACCCTTCCGCGCGTGACATCACAACCATCCTTACGGCCCACCACGACCATCATTGCAGGTGTGCCCGGAGGAACCACATGACTACCCGCACGTTCGGGAATGGTACTTGACCAACCTCCCTCTGATAGCCCGCGGTGCGGCGCGTTGTGGAATATGTCATTCTGGTCTTCAGCGCACGGCGAGCGCACCAATTGGTGCGGCGATCAGCCAGCAGTCCACACAATCGGTTCTTGGCGCATCCGTTCACTATGAGCAGGGGAGAACTCGATGAGCGATTCCGGCAACAAGTCG
>JAHWJF010000018.1:0-12523 GCA_019348515.1 Chloroflexota bacterium
CGTCTCCGACGAAGACCACGAGATGCTGGTGCTCCGTTTTGCGCCCGGCTACACCACAGCCGATCTGCTGCGGGCCAGCGGTCCCGATCTGCCGGCAGAAGTCACATTCATCGGAGCGGCGACGGTCCGGGCAGGTGACGACGGCGACCTCGTCCTGGTCGACCTGGAGCCAGGGCAATACACGATCGTCTGCCTCTTCTCCGACCAGGCGGGGACGCCGCATCTGGCGCAGGGGATGGAGGCGACGTTTACGGTCGAATAGCGCTCCCGTGCCAGCCCTGGTCACGATGGCCCTGATTTGCACGCTCGTCGTTTCGGCGCTGGTTCCCTTCGGCATCGAAACGCGGGCAGGGTCTCTCGGTGATCGTCCCGCGCACGTTGTGTCATCCCGAGGCACGAGGGATCTCGTCGCAGTATCGCGCATGGATTCGGAGCATCGCGCTCCTGCAGGTTTGCGCCCGCTCAGGATGTCGCCGGTGGCGCGCCGCGCTCTAGCCACGCCTGTCGCCACGGGGACCTGCCCCCGGCCCGTACCCGCCACGCCCACTCCAGTCCCGGATCTCGACGACTCCTCGCTCCTCGGCCCTACGCCAACGCCCGCACCCGATCCCGACGCGGTCGTCGATCCCCTCCTCGAGAGCATGACCGCAGCCGCGGCCGCCAATCTGCAAGCGTGCTGGAATGCCGCCGACTGGGACGCCGTCACGGCGATACTGACGCCGCGCTTCCTGCAAACCGCCTTCGGTATCGATACCCCTGAGATGGCGGAGCAGGCCAAGGCCCTGGCCGCCCTCGATCTTGGCCCCCTGCGAGTCGAGACAATCGGTCCGGTCGGCATCTGGAGCGATGGCCGGGGAGCGGTGGACGTTCTCTACTTTCGCGGCCGGGGGAATCCGGTCCAAGCCGTCGCGGCGCGCTGGTTCCTGATCGCGGAGCGGGGCGTCGTTCGCTTCGACGAAGAGGTTCTCCTCCTCGCTCCGCCACTCGGAGACCGGGTCACCGTCGGCTTCGCGATTGCTGACGACCTCCGGCCGATGCAATGGAACGATCCCACGGGTGGTCAGATCTCCCGCTCCCCGGTGACCGCGCTCCACGGCGCGAACCGGGGGTGGCTGCCCCATACCTTTCTCCTGGAAGGAGCCAGTGGTGAAACTCTGGGCATCCTCACCCTCCCTCCCTGGCGCCAGAGCGACCTCGTGCTGCTCGACCTCCCCGCCGGAACCTATCGGCTGCACGATCCCGCGACCGCGGGATCGGAGCTGGTATTGAGCGTCACAGGGTGATGGGTGATAGGCGATAGGGAGTCTTGGTTTCTAGGCTACGCATCGCCGTTCGTGAAGATCGACCCGCGCGATTGGAGCTACGCAAGCAACGACCCGTTGTCACTCGCCCGTCCCGACTCCCTATTTACTATCACCATCGACGTCACGCCGCGGGTACAATGCGCGCTTGACGACGGCAATGGAGCCGCCGTGTGAAGGCTCGGCACATGCGCCGAGGACATATCGTTCAAGAGAGGAGCGATCCCGCAATGACCGAAGGAAAACCGCAAGGTCCGTTGACAACGCTGCATCAGGCGCTCCGCGCCGGTACGCTCACCCGGCGTGAGTTCACCTTACGTGCCCTGGCGTTGGGCGTTGGCATGCCGATCATCTCGTTCATCCTGCGCGCCGAGAGCGCGAGCGCAACAGTGGGCCGGCACATCGGCTGGGGCGTGGCCGCCCAGGGGGCGACCGGCGCGCCCGCCGTAGGTATGGACGGCCGCACCCGCGGTGAGGGCGGCGAACTGCGACTGATCCAGTGGCAGGCGCCGAGCATGCTCAGCCCGCACGTCTCCACCGGCGAGAAGGACTACCTGGCGGGGCAGCTTATCATCGAGCCCCTGATGCACTTCCTGCCCGACGGCACGCTGATCCCGCACCTGATTACCGAGGTGCCGACGGTCGAGAACGGTCTCCTGGCCGAGGATCTGAAGAGCGTCACCTATAAGCTGCTTGATGGGGTCACCTGGGCCGACGGCGAGCCGCTGACCGCTGACGACGTCCTCTTCACGTACGAGTGGGTCATCGACCCCGCGAACGCCTCCACCTCCGCCGGCGTCTATGAGGAAATCCAGTCGATCGAGGTCGTCGACCCGCTGACCGTTCAGGTCTTCTTCGCCGAACCGAACGCCAACTGGTTCCAGCCGCATGCCGGATCGGAATTCGGCTATGTCTATCCCAAGCATGTGCTGGACGTCGAGGATGGAAAGGCCGCCCACGACGCCTTTCTCCTCAATCCGGTCGGCACCGGCCCCTACAAGATCGAGTCCTTCTCCCCGAATGACCAGGCCATCTATGTGATCAACGAGAACTACCGCGAGCCGAACAAGCCGTTCTTCGAAAGAGTCAACCTGAAGGGCGGCGGTGACGCGGCCTCAGCGGCGCGCTCCGTGCTCCAAACCGGCGATTTCGACTTCGCCTGGAACCTGCAGGTCGAGCCACAGATCCTGGACGAGCTGGAGCAGGGTGGCAAAGGTGTCGTTGACGTCGCGCGCGGCAACTCAGTCGAGCGCCTCATGATTCAGTTCGCCGATCCGAACACGGAGGTCGACGGGGAGCGGGCCAAGCTCGGGACCGTCAACCCGACCATGGGGGACAAGGCCGTCCGTCAGGCGCTCAACCTTGCCGTACAGCGCGACGTGATTTCCCAGCAGCTCTACGCGGGCGAGGAGTTTGAGCCGCCAACCGCGAATATCCTGACCGGCATGCCCTCGATGGAATCCCCCAATACCTCCTGGGAGTTCAACGTCGAGGAGGCGAAGCGGATCCTGGAGGAGGCTGGTTGGACCATGCAAGGCGACGTCCGCGCCAAGGACGGCGTCGAGCTGAACGTCACCTTCGTCACCTCGATCAATTCGGTCCGCCAGAAGGAGCAGGCGATCATCAAGCAGGCACTGGACCAGATCGGCTTCCGCACCGAGCTGCGCCAGGTGGATGCCGCCGTCTACTTCGACAGCTCTCCTGGCAACGACCAGAACATCAACCACTTCTACAACGATATCGAGATGTACACCGACAATCCCACCACGCCGATCCCCACGGAGTACATGCTCGGCTGGTATGCCGGTCCGGACAACGAGAACGTCGCTCAGGCGTCAAACCAATGGAGCGGCAACAACTATGGCCGCTACCAGAACGCCGAGTACGATGAACTCCTCGAGCAGGTGCGCCTGGAGACGGATATCGCCCGCGCGGCGGAGATGTTCATCCAGATGAACGACATCCTGATCGAGGATGTCGCGGTGGTCCCGATCGTGAACCGCTCGGCCTCGACGTATGGCATCTCGACGACCCTGGTACAGGAGAACGTGGCGTCGAGCCCCTTCGAATACAACTACTGGAATATCGCCAACTGGAACCGGAAGGCGTAGCAACGGGTCTCCAGCCCTCACCCCAACCCCTCTCCCATTGCAATGGGAGAGGGGCTTGCGGCTGTCACATTGGGAGCATGCTCCCGACCCCCGTCCAGAGGAAAGAAGGGCGGGGGATGTGAGGCAGCACACTGACACCCTCGGACAATGACTGACCGCGATGCGCTGCAACCCGGGCTCGATGCCGTTGTCACCGTGGAGGCCGCAGCGGTCACGCTGCTGGGGGTGGCACGCCAGCGCGGTCTGGAGGGCGAGCTCGACGTCGGGGAGGACGCGGTGGTCGTCCTCCGCGCCGCCCAGTGCCAGGACGAACAGCACTACCACGCGCTGCTGGCCGCCGGCGGTCTGCCGGTCGCGGACACTTTCACCATCCCGGAGGGGATGGTCACCGATCGCACGTTACTGCTGGTTGGAATCCTGGAACTGAAGGCGATCGGCATCGCGGGGTACATGGCCCTGGCCCGGGAATGGGCGGCGCGCGGCGATTTTTCACAGGTCGAGATCGCCTATCAGATGGGGACGGTCGAGGCCCAGCACCTCGCGCTCGCCCACGCCCTGGTCGGTGTCAGTCCCGCCAACGACCGCGCCTTCGCCCGCTGGCTCTTTGCCGATCCCGCCGAGGCAATCGACGCCCTGAACGCGCTCGATCTGCTCGAGGGATCGGGGGAGCCGGCGCTGTTCCCGGGCCCGTTGGATCGCATCTGCCGCGGGGTCTTTGGCCTGACGCCGGAGACGACCGCGATGATGACTCTGCCACGGCCCCCGGTCGGTCAGAGCGTCCCAGCGGCGACTCCACAGGCGAACGCTGGCGACGCCTGAGCTGGTCAGTCGCAGCCCGTGATCACTCGTGCTTCCTCGAACGTCGCCGGCGTCCTCCCCACATCCCGAGCCGCATCGATAGCCCAGGCCACCAACTCAGCATTGCTCGGCGCGAGGCGACCATCCGGGAGATGAATGGCGTCCTCGAAGCCAACGCGAATGTGCGAGCCGCCGGCGAGCGCCCGTTCGATGACCGCGTACCCTGCCACACCCTGCCCGTGGACCGCCCAGCGCGACGCCGGGAAATACTCTCCCATCGGGGCCACGAGCGCATCGTAGTTCGCGACGGTCGACGGTGACACCTGTACCCCCGCACCATAGGCCGGACTGTCGAGCTCGATCAGGAACCAGGGTCGCTCCGGCAGCCGCCCCTCGTCACGGAATGTCACCGCGTTACTGACGAACCCGAGGTCCATGACTCCCAGCTCCGGCCGAATGCCATGCACCGCACACGCTGACAGGAGGCGAGTGATGTCGTCGTAGGCATTGGGATAATGGATCGTGCGGCGATGGCCCGGATCACTGACGAGGGTCTCCCAGGCGACGATGTGCCCGAGGTTGACCGAGATCAAGTCCGGCTTGGTGGTGGGTTCGGCGGCGAGGGCGGCGAGCAGCTCCAGGATCTCGTCCACGCCGACACGTTCCGGCCGGATCGAGGTGATGCTCACCAGTCCGTGCGGGATAGCGTCGCGCAGGCCTCGCATGACTTCGGCATACCGCGCCGGGTCAGCCGTCCAGCCACCATCGTCCGCTCGGGCGTGAATGTGGAAAACCGTAGCGCCAGCATCCGCGCAGCGTCTGGCTTCAGCCGCAAGCTCGTCGGCGGTAAAGGGGACAGCCTTGTTCTCGGCACGATCCCGGCCGCCATTGAGCGCGGCCTCGATGACGACTTCGCCGCAGATGACCATCGTGATATTCTCTTTTCTCTTCCCAACGCGCTTGCACGCCAGCATCATGCCCATCGGGCGCAAATTGCGTGATCATCACTAATGTCGATCGCAGATATCCGCTGACACTCCTATCAGATCGAGGGAGACGTGGCTCAGATCGACGCGGAAATCATCGGGGCACTTCTCGGGGCAATTGTCGGCGCGATTTTTGGCGCGGTTGCGGGCGCAGTCGTCTCAAGGTGGTCAATTCGTTATGACCGCCAGATTGCGGCGTGTTCAGCAATGCAGGCTCTGGCCGACGAAGCCCGATTCAACGCCCATGTGGTGCGTCATCTACGCGAGGACGTGTCGGACTATTTGCCCTCCGCGATCGAACGGCAGGCATTTGATGCCGCATTGCCAGTCCTGTATGTCCTGCCACCCGAGCTACGAGATCGCTCTCGCAACGCCCGCTCCAAGATCCTGATCATGATGCACGTCGAGGAGATGCTGGAGACATCGCTCACCAAGCCCGATACGCAGCCAACCGCGATGATTCAGAAGCGGCAAGCGCTTATTGAGACTCTTCCCGAAGAGTTCGACGGTCTCGCTGAAGATATCGCGATGTTCGTCAGGACCGATTGCCAAGCGCGGTGGTTCGGATCGCGATCCGCATCATCCGACTAACTCCGGCGTGCGGTAGAGCGTTCTCCCGCCAACCGCGATCTCGACGTCGAGCAGATAATGCTTGGCCGCCTCGAGATCGGGTGTCATGCCCAACCCCGGCGCCTCCGGCAGGGTGATGAGCCCGTTTGCGTCCGGGGTCAGGTGCTCGTGGGTCATGTCCCAGGCGAGCGATTTCAGCTCCACCGGGTACTCGCAGATCGACCGTGCCGGGTGCCCGGCGTACGGTTGCAGCGAGGCGCTGAGCGCCAGGTGCGAGGTGAAGGTGTGGTTGACGTAGGTGACGCCTCGCTGCAGGGCGTAGTCGGCCACGCGCTTCGCCGGTGAGATGCCGCCAATGCGCCCGGCATCGATCTGGATGAACCCAACCCCGCCCTGATCGATCATGTGACGGGCCATGTCCTCGTTGTGCGACCCCTCACCTCCAGCGAGGCGCACACTTCCGCTCTGCTTGGCCAGCGCGGCATAGGCATCGAGCGCGCCGGTGACGAACGGCTCCTCCAGCCAGGTGGCACGGTGCTCCTGAAGCGCGGGCAGACGGGCTGCCGCGGCTTCCAGATCGTGTCCCCAGACAGTGCCAGCATCGATGAGGACGATTCCCTCCGGGCCGAGACCCTCCCGCGCGGCCGCGACCTGCTCCGCATCTTCCGCTACGCTGCCCAGCCCATACGGCCCCCAACCGAACTTGGCGGCGATGTAGCCCTTGTCACGGATGCCCTGTGCCTTGGCCAGCGTCTCCGCCGGGGTATCGCCGAACAGGACGGAGGCGTAGGGCAGACGCGGCTCGGCGCGGTCATACCCCAGGAGCTGGTAAACGGGTGTTTCGAAGCGACGGCCGAGCAGGTCCCACATGGCGATATCGATGCCCGAGAGGGTGTGGGCCGCTTGCAGGAGATCGAGGCTGTTGGTACGGACAAGATCCCCGATGCGGTCGATATCGGCGACGTCGTCGAGGGTCTGCCCGAGAACCGAGTCGCGCACCGGTTTGCAGGCGCTGTGCGACATGGGGCAGACGAGGCTAGCGATGGAGACCAGCGGCGAGGCCTCGCACTCGCCCCAGCCGACGTACGGCCCGGCTTGGAGGCGGACCAGCAGCAGATCCTGGCTGCCATCGCCAATGTCGAGCACCTCCGGCATCGACAGATAGTAGAAATCGACCGCCTCGATCTTCATTCCGCGTTGGCCTCCTCAATCGCGTGTGGCTTCAGGGCGGAACCGTATCAGGTTGGGGGCTGTTTGCGTGGCTGGGCTGGGGCAGCCAAATTCGTAGGGGCGACGCCCGCGTCGCCCGTGTCCTGGCGAAAGGTGTACTGATTCGTGGGCGAATGTTGAATGAGAAAGAGAAACCAGGCCTGAACGCGCGTGCTGTTGAAACACGGGCGACGCAGGCGTCGCCCCTACAGACCGGGCAGCGTGCAGAGGAACGAAATGGACCGACACTGTCTACCAGATCGCTGCTCCATCCGCCTGCGGGGCTATGACTACACGCAGAACACCGCGTACTTCGTGACCATCTGCGTGAATCAATGGCTGTGCATGTTCGGGGACATCGTAGACGGGGTGATGCGTTGCTCCACTGTTGGCCAGGTTGTTGAATCTGCTTGGCAGGATCTCCCGCACCATACGCCTGGGTTGATCCTCGATGCCTGGGTCATTATGCCCAACCACCTCCATGGCATCGTAATTCTTCCTGGAAAACTATCGCCCGAGTCTTTGAGCAAGACGATACCTCATGGGCCAAAGCTCGGTTCCCTTGGCGCAGTGCTGGGTGGTTTTAAGAGCGCGGTGAGCCGCCAAGTCTCCGCGAGCGCCCTTTCGCCTGTCCGGCCACTCTGGCAGAGAAATTACTATGAACGGATCATCCGAGGTAATCGAGAGTTGGGCGCTACCCGGACATACATCGAAATGAATCTCGCTCGCTGGGACGATGATCCCGACCATCCTCGCTACCATCCACTTCGCCCCTAGGGTCGATGCCCGCGTCGCCGGACGCTGCCCAAAGACCGGTTCGATCCGAGGAAGGATTGTGAATGACGCTATCCGACAGCACCACATCCCTCGAAAACCAGATCAGCGCCCTCACCGTCTCGCCGGGTACTGCCGCCTGCGTTTGGCTTGGGCAGGGTGGGTACCTGTTCAAGTCACCTCAGAGCGTCACCGTGATGGTCGACGCCTACCTCTCCGACTACGCCGAGGCGATCTGGGGCGTGACGCGGGCCATCCCGCCGGTCGTCGAGCCTGAGCGCTTCACGCCCGACGTCTTCCTCGCCACCCACTGGCACGAGGACCACCTCGACGCGCCGACCGTCCGCCGCTACGCCCAAGAACCGAACGTCGTCTTTGGGGGACCGGAATCGTGCGTCGTGAGAGCCCAGATCTGGGACTGGCCACCGGAGCGGACGGTGACGCTCGAACGCGGGGAACGCCATTCGTTCGGGGATATCGCGATGACCGCGACCTTCGCCCGTCATGATGAAGAGATCGCCATGACCGGCGACGCCGTTGGCTTCCTCATCGACATCGGCGGGGTGCGATTCTGGAACGTCGCCGACAGCGAGTACGACGCCCGCCTGCGACCGATGCGGGAAGCGGAAATCGACGTCATGCTCGTTCCGATCAATGGCGGCGGCGGCAACATGAACGCCCACGAGGCAGCGCTCCTGACCTGGCAGGTGGCGCCCCGCGTCGCCGTGCCGATGCACTACGGCATGTGGCCGGACGAGCAGTACGGACCCGGCGCGACGCTCGATCCCCAAACCTTCCGCGATACCCTCGCTCGCCTCGGAAGCGAGACCAAGGTGCAGGTTCTGGAGCCAGGCGAGATCGCGCTTTTCCAGGCCTCCTGACGCAGTGATCCCAGCTTGACACTCCTCCGGGCCCTTGCTACAAGTTGGCGCGCCCGGTGCGAGCGATCACGCTGGCGCGCGGACCGTGACCAGTTCAAGACCGAAAAAGGAGACTTCATGACTCGTGCGAAACGCCTCAGCCACGCGCGCCTCGATCGCCGCCGCCTCCTGCGGGGTGTTGGCGGCGCGGCAGCGTTAGCGGCGCTTGACCAGACAGGCTTCACCATCGGCGCCAGCGCCCAGGACGCCGTGACGATCACCATGTGGGGGAACCATCCCGAGTGGCGAGACCCAATGCTCGAGATCCTGGCGGCCTTTGAAGAGGCGAATCCCGGGATCACGGTAGAGTTCACCGCCATTCCCGGTCCCGACTACCCCGCAAAGCTGCAGACGGCAGTCGCCGGCGGGGCGCCTTCGGACGTGCTGGGCGCGCTGGAGGGGAGCATCCTCACCCAGGTCGCGGCTGGCGGCGAACTGCCGTTCATCGATCTCACCGGCAAGGTCGACGTCAGCGGGCTGACCGACACCGCGCGGGGACAGGTCGAGGTCGAGGGCAAGGTCTACGGCACGCCGCTGGCGTCCTACACGGTCGGTCTCGCCTACCAGAAGCCGATCTTCGCCGAGCATGGGCTGGAGCCACCGACCACCTGGCAGGAGCTGAAGGACGCCGCCCAAACGCTACAGGATGCCGGTGTGACCCCGATCGTGCTCGGCGCCAAGGATTGGGTGCACCCTTACTTCATGTACATCGGCCTTGCCTCGGCGGTCATGGGTCCGGAAGGGTTTGACCAGTTGCGGGCTGGGGAACGCAAGCTGACTGATCCTGATCTGGTCGAGGCCGCGCAGCTCCTGCTCGACTTGCAGCCGTTTTACCAGTCCGGTTTCCAGGCAACCGACTACGTCACCGCCAAAGCGATCTTCGCCAACGGCCAAGGGGCGATGCAGGTGGCCGGCACGGCCGACTTCAGCGGCTATCGGGAGGTCAACCCGGAGGCCGATCTCGGCTTCATGGCCTGGCCGGGACCGGAGGCGGGTAAGTACTCGACCAACACCGGGATGGAGCTGCTCTACACGGTCAGCCGCTTCGCCACGCCCGAAGCGCAGGAGGCGGCTACCAAGTTGGTGGCCTGGCTGGCGACGGAGGAGGCGCAACAGCTCGTCTCCGACAAGATCGCCCTGCCGGTACATACAGGCATCACCGGCTCGAGCGACCCGATCCGCCAGGAGACGGTTGCGGCGCGCGGGCTAGACGTCATTGTCTGGTACGACCTGCCGGAGACGAACAAGACCACCGACGCCGCTTCGGAGTCGCAGGGTGGCCTCTGGACGGGACGGCTGACGGCCCAGCAGTTTGCCGAGGAGATGCAGGCGTCGATTGTGCCCTCAGCAGGGGCCGCGACGCCGACCGCCTAGCACTTGATCGATGGCGGTCCGTCCGGCGGAACGACAAACGACGGATAACGGACGGGGCTCGGGAGACCGGGCCCCGTTCCCGCCTGCGCCGCCTACCCCATCCCGGTTCGAACGCGAATCGGCAACCACGCGCTCCCCGTGGCAGCGTGTTCCTTATGTCTGGTTCCTGCTGCCAGCACTGGTCGGGTACGGCACGTTCTTCGTCTACCCGACGATCCGCGCGTTCTATCTCAGCCTGTTCGATTGGACCGGCGTCGGGCCGATCGGTGATTTTGTCGGATTACAGCATTTCGGCGAACTGCTACGCAGCGACCGCTTCTGGGCCGCGGCGCTCCATTCGGGGCAGCTGTTCCTCTTCATCTTCATCTTCCAGAACACCGTATCGCTCGGTCTAGCGCTGATGCTCAACCGCCGCTCGCGGATGACCCACATCTACCGGGCGATCATCTTCCTGCCGGTGATCATGTCCGCGGTGGCGACGGGGATCATCTGGATTCTCATGCTCGACCCGATCATCGGCATCGTCAACCCGGTGCTGCGCGACGTCGGTTTGGGCTGGCTGCAGCGTGAGTGGCAGGCCGACCAGGATTGGGCGATGCGCACGGTCATGCTCGTTCAAGCATGGCAGTGGAATGGGATGGCTGTCGTGCTCTACCTGGCCGGGTTGCAGAATGTGCCGGAGGATCTCAAGCACGCGGCGATGATCGACGGCGCGCGGCGCTGGCAGGTCTTCCGCGACGTGGTCTTCCCGATGCTGGCCCCGGCCTTCACGGTCGTCACCGTGTTGTCGTTCATCCTCATCTTCCGCGCCTTCGATCTCATCTATGTCCTCACCGGTCCGCTGGGAGCGCCGGACGGCGCGACGCTCGTCATCGGCGTGTTGATCTATGGCGATGCCTTCGGCACGAGTGGGTACAGCTCTCAGCCCCACATGAGCTACGCGATCGCCGAAGGGGTAACACTGTTCGCCTTCCTGGCGGGGGTCTCCGCGCTGCTCGTCTCGCTGCTCGGCCGGCGCGAAGAGGCGATCCACTAACGATGCCCGGCGCCCCTTCTCCCACCACCTCGATCCCGTCATCCGCCATCCGACTCTCGACCTCCGTCCGCCGCATCGCCGGCGCGGCGGTCTGGCACGGGGTGATGCTCGTGGCATGCGCGTTCGTGTTGATTCCGATCGTGATGGTGGTGCTCGGCTCGTTCAAGTCGGTCAACGAGTTCTTCGCCTCGCCTTATGGTCTGCCCGAGTCGTTCGGGCTGCACAACTATGAGAAAGCCTTCGCGGAGGCGAATCTGCCGGTGGCGCTGCGCAACAGCATCATCTCGACCGGGTTGGGCGTAGCGATCAGCACCGTGCTGGCCGGACTGGCGGCCTATGGACTCGCACGCTTCCGCTTCGCGGGCCGGCTGGCCACGCGCCTGCTCTTCATCGGCGGGCTGGTGGTGCCGGTGCAGCTCATCATCCTGCCGTTGTTCATCATGTTCCGGCAGATCGGTATCCTTGGCGATCTGCGCTCGCTGATCACCGTCTACTCCATCTTCGGTATCCCGCTGGGCGTGCTGGTGCTGACCGGCTTCTTTGCCTCACTCCCGCGCGACCTGGAGGAGGCGGCCCGCATCGACGGCGCCAGCCACTTCGAGGTCTTCTGGCGGATCATGCTGCCGCTCACCCGGCCGGCCATCGCCGCCGTGGTGATCCTCAACGGTGTCTGGATGTGGAACGATTTTTTCCTCGGCTTCATCCTGCTGACGAAACCGGACGCCATGACCCTCCCCGTGGCCATCATGGCCTTCCGCGGCACCTACTCCACGGAGTGGGGTCTCATCTTCGCCAGCGTCACCGTTTCCGCCCTGCCGGTGGTAATCGCCTATCTGCTGCTGTCGCGGCAGTTCATCGCTGGGCTCACGGCCGGTTCGGTGAAGGGGTAACCTACCGTATTCCCCCGCGAGGATACGGTGGGTCTTTGCGCCACCATCCGACCGGTTGTTCAATTTGTCCCATGTCTGGGCCACCCTGACGACAACGGAGCATCGAATGCTCACCGATAGGACCAATCGCCGCACGTTCGTCGCATTAGGAAGCGCGGCGCTGGCCTCGGTGATGACGCGGTCGACGCCAGCGGCTTCGTTAGCCCACGCTCCATTACAAGCCCAAACCGCCGGCCTGACTGGCCGCGTCATCTGGCCGGAGGACCCGGACTACGAAGCGGCGCGGCAGAGCTTCAACGCCCGCTTCTCGCGCTTTCCGGTGGCGATTGTTGTCTGCGACACCACGACGGACGTGCAGAACGCCGTGCGCTGGTCGCGCCAGCAGGGTATGCCACTGCGAGCCCGCTCTGGAGGGCATAGCTACGAGGCGTTCTCCCTGATCGATGACGGTCTGGTCATCGACATCGGCGGCTTGACGAACGTAGTTGTTGATGCGTCACGCGGGGAAGCGGTCGTCGGCGCCGGGGTGCGCCTGCTCGATTGCTACCGCCGCC
>JAHWJF010000018.1:12623-15418 GCA_019348515.1 Chloroflexota bacterium
CGCGGGGAAGCGGTCGTCGGCGCCGGGGTGCGCCTGCTCGATTGCTACCGCCGCCTCTGGGATTACGGCGTCACGATCCCAGGCGGAACGTGTCCGGGGATTGGGATCGCCGGGTTGACCCTTGGCGGCGGGATCGGCTTCCTGTCGCGCCAGTACGGGCTCACCTGTGACAACCTCCTCGCCGTCGATCTCGTCGATGCCGACGGCGATGTGCTGCAAGTGCGTGCCAGCGAACAGGAGCACCCGGACCTCTTCTGGGCGTTGCGCGGTGGAGGCGGCGGGAACTTCGGTGTGGCCACCACATTCACGTTTCGCGTGCAGCCGATCGGCGACGTGGCGATCTGCACGGTGACCTGGCCGTGGGATGACGTGGCGGAGGTGCTCGATACCTGGCAACGCTGGGCGCCGTTCGTCGACGAGCGTCTCTGCGTCGCGCTCGCCGTCGCCCACCCGAGCGCCGGAACAATCTCGGCGACGGGGCTGTTCACCGGACCCGTGACCGAGCTGTCGCCTCTTCTGGAGCCACTGCTCCACGCCGGTATGCCGGGGGCGCCAGTGATCCAATCTCTACCCTTCCTCACCGCTGCCGAACAGTTCGCCGGCCCGCCGGTCTCCAGCGTGAGATTCAAGAACTCGTCGGCGCTTGCCTACGAACCCCTCCCTGCCGGGGCGATCACGACCCTGATCGATCACCTGCGCGCCGCGCCGTTCGCCTCGAACCTGGTGGGGTTCTTTCCCCTGGGTGGAGCCATCGCGGCCATCGATCCCGCCGCGACGGCCTTCCCCCATCGCCGCGCGCTCTTCGATCTCCAATACCAGGCCTACTGGTGGGATGACGCCGCGGAAGCCGCGTCCCTCTCCTGGGTTCGCGACCTGCGCGCGGCGATGGCGCCGCACACGACCGGCGCTTACGTCAACTATATCGACGCAGACCTCCCGGACTGGGGTACGGCCTACTACGATGGGAATCTCAGGCGGCTCGTCCAGGTGAAGGCCCAATACGATCCGGAGAGCGTCTTTGACGGGCCACAGAGCATCCCGTCTGGTTCGCCCTGAGCCAGCGCTTTAGGCGGAGCCGGGTTCAAGGGGATACCTGGCCCGCTTGCTCCGATGCCATAGTGAGCGCTTCGGCAACGGCCTCCTCCAACGGCAGCCCCGTACCCTCATCCCAGGCGATGGCGAACGGATCCGGACCGAGCACCGAGCTTGCGGTGTCCAGATCCCGCGCGCGGCGTTCCGCGGCATAGCCGAAGATGTGGAGACGATTCGGTGCGCGCCACGCTTCGTCAGCGGCGAGGAGACGGACAGCCTGTGCAGCCCGACCGGTCGCCACGGCAATGGAAGCTACACCGCGCAGGCCATTGGCCATCGTCCGCCTATCCGCCAATTTCTGCGCCACGGTGAAACCGGTTCGGTAGAGTTCGGCCGCGCCCGTGATGTTCCCCTGAGCGGCAAGCGCATCGCCCAGGCTGACCTGCAAGAGGGCGATCGCCATCTGGTCGCCGCGGTCGCGGGCGATGGCCATCGCATCCTCGAACAACGTCATCGCCTCATCAGTTTTGCCTTGAGTCAGCTTGACGTACCCCAGATCATTGTCGCTGTATGCTATGTCGATCCACGAGCCAACATCACGATAGTCCGTCTCAGCCTTTTGCAGAAGCGTCGTGGCACTGTCCAGATCGCCCTGAGCAACAGCGATGCCGCCAAGCTGATGGAGTGCCCTGGCCTCGACCAATCTGAAGCCGAGCGCCTCCGCGTCTGCTTGCGCCACCTCGGTGAGCGTCCGTGCCTCGTCCAGGTCACCCTGGGCGAATGCCGCCCCCCCGAGCACCGCGCGCACGAAGCAGCCGAAGCCACGATCCCCGGTCGCCTCGACTTCCACCAGCGCCTGCTCAAATAACCGCCTGGCCTCGTTGATCCTGCCGGTGGCCCGCGCGCCCATGCCAATGCCATATGCGGCCAGCGCGCCCCCCCACCGTTCTCCCTGTTCCCGGAAGACATCGCGCGCCTGCCCCGAGAGCTCCAACGCTCGCTCGCGGTCCCCCGCCTGGCGAGTCACCGCCCCAAGGTTGAGCAATGCCCAGCCTCGGGCCCGCTCGTCCCCGTACGTGCTCGCCAACGTCAGGGCTTCCTCTGCCCTGGCTCTGGCGACTCCGAGATCGCTCTGGTTCCAGGCCAGAAAACTTGCCCAGTTGAGGGCCATGGTCTGTCGTTCGTCCGAGCTCGCCGAGGCGGCCAGGGCCCGTTCCAGCCAGGTGCGCCCTTCCCTGACGTGGCCACGCAGGAACCAGTACCAATGCTGGGCGGTGGCGAGCCGAAGGGCCATCTCCGGAGCGTGACGCAGCGTCCAGCCCATCGCCGTCCGCAGGTTGTCCTGCTCGACGTCCATCTGCCCCAACAACTCGACCTGGCGCGGGCCGCGCAACCCGGGCTCAGCCGTCTCGACCCAGGTCGTGAAGTAGGTTGCATGCCGGGACGATACGGCGTTCGCTTCCCCGCTCTCGTCCAGGTGCTCCAGCCCAAACTCCCGCACCGTTTCCAGCATCAGGAAACGGGGCTCACCACCTGGTCGCTCGTCCTGCCGCAGCAGGCTGTGCTCGACCAGCCCCTCCATTCCGTTGAAGACATCGAGCTGCCCGTCCACTGTCGCCACCGCGTCCGCGGCCTCGAAGGTGCAGCCGCCGGCAAAGACGGCCAGCCGCTGAAAGAGGGTTTGTTCCTCGGGCTCGAGGAGATCGTAGCTCCAGGCGATCGCGTCCCGTAGCGTCCGCTGCCGTTGCGGAGCATCCCGCGCG
>JAHWJF010000019.1 GCA_019348515.1 Chloroflexota bacterium
GGAGAGATTGCCGGCCGGTTGCTGCAGGCGCTCGCCAAGGATGGGGAAGAACTGACACCACCGCTCCATGTCGGCCCGGATAGCATCGCGGTCGTTCCGGATCGCCGCTCCGAGCCGCAGGTTCTCCTCGACCGTCAACCCGGGAAAGATGCGCCGGCCCTCCATTACCGGGGCTACGCCGCGGCGGATGATCGCCTCCGGGGCCAGCCCGGTCAGCGACTGACCGTTGTATTCGATGCGGCCGCGCTCCGGGCGGACGGTCTGCATGATCGCGTTCATCGTGGTGCTCTTGCCGGCCCCGTTGACGCCGATCAGCCCGACAATTTCCCCCTCGCTCACGGTCAAGGACATACCGCGCAAGGCGACGATGGCGCCATAGCGAACATGGAGGTCCTCAACCAGCAGCAAGGCCATGCCCATCCTCCTCCGCGCCGAGGTAGGCCTCGATCACGGCCGGCTCGCGACGGATCTGGTCAGGACGGCCCTCGGCGATGGTCCGGCCGTAGTTGAGGACATGAATGCGGTCGCAGAGTCCCATGATCAAGCGCATGTCATGGTCGACGATCAGGATGCCGCAGCCATGCTGCTCGCGGATACGGTGGAGCGTCGGCAGTAAGACCTCGATCTCGGCGTCGTTGAGCCCGGCCCCTGGCTCGTCAAGCAGCAAGAAGCTCGGTCCGGTGGCGAGGGCCCGCGCGATCTCGACTCGTCGCTCCTCCCCCTGTGGCAGGATGTTGGCGGGGAGATCAGCCAGGTGAGCGATGCCAACCAGATCGAGCGCGGCCTCGGCAGCGGCGCGCGCCTCCGCCCGCCGGAGTTGCCTGGCGCTCATGGCCGCCACCTCGACGTTCTCGGCGACGCTGAAGTCCTTGAACAACTTGACGACCTGAAAGGTGCGGGCCAACCCGGAGCGAGCAATCTGGTGGGGTGGCCACCCCGCCATTTCGCGGCCCGCGGCTCTTACACTGCCGCTGGTGATGGTCAGCAGACCAGTGATCAGATTGATCGTGGTCGTCTTGCCGGAGCCATTCGGACCGATCAACCCGAGGATCTCGCCGCGACCAAGGGTGAAGCTGACCTCGTTGACGGCCCGCAGACCGCCAAAATCCTTGGTCAGGTCACGAACCTCGAGCCGGTCCTCGGAGGAAACCGGAGCGGGAGCTCCCATTGCGTCTGGACGCTTTCTCTACGTCGCGCGGACTTGAGGCCACGGGGCGGACATGATGTCCGCCCCGTGGCTTGCCGAGGTACTGGTTACTCGGCCGGCGGCGCCCACTCGGGGCGGAGACGCTGGACGAACGTTGGCTCGCCGTTCACGACCTCGAGGATGAACGCCTCCTTGTCCGGGGCGTGCCCACCTTCCGCATCGGCCCAGTCGAGCTGACCGCTCAGCAGGTCGAACTCCAGCTCTTCCAGCGCCCGCGCGAGGGCCTCTCCCTCGGTGGTGCCTGCCTGCTCGATCCCCTGGGCGATGGCGTGCACCGTGTCCCAGCCCATAACGACGAACGTCGTCTCTGGCTCCTTGCCGTACTCCTCCTGGTAGAGAGAGAGGAATTCCGCCATCTCCGGGCTGACCTCTTCCCCGAGGAAGCTATGGGTGGAGATGAAGATGTTGTTGCCGAGCTCTGGCCCGACTGCCGGGTAGAAGTCGGCGGTGTCCATCGCGTCGCCGCCCATCAGCGGCTGCTCGAACCCGGCCGCGCGCAGCTCGCGCACCATCATCGCGTAGTCGGGCATGTTGGTCGACAGGAAGATCACGTCCGGCGGCTCGGGAAGGTTCTGGAGGCGCTGGATCTGGGCGTTGATCTGCATGTCGCCCATCGTGTAGGTATCTTCGCTGACAACGGTACCGCCGAGGTGGTTGAAGGTCTCCACAAAGTACTCGCCAAGTGACTGGGTGTACTCGGTCGAGTTATCGATGATCGTCGCCGCGTTCGTCCAGCCCTGCTCCATGGCGAACTGGGCCGCTGCCGCGGACATCGTCTGGTTCCACATCGACGTGGTGAACTGCTTGTCGCCGAGCGCGTCCGACCCGTATAGCGGGGAAGAAGCGCACGTCGAGATGCCGACGATCCCGGCCTCCTGGGCCGCCTGGCTCACAGGCGCGCCGTAGTCGAAGTCGCAGGGGGCGATCAGTACGTCCGCCCCGGCGTCGATCAGCTCGATCGCCACGTTGCCGACCGTCGCCGGATCGGTCCTACCGTCGCCGTCGATGAGCTGGAGTGGGCGCCCGAGGACACCCCCATTGGCGTTGATCTGCTCGACCGCGAGGCGGGCGCCTTCCAGCGGCGGCAGGTCGTAGGCCGCCATCCAGTCGCTCTGATGCACCGCCGCACCGAGAATAATGGGATCACCCTGGGGTTCCGCAACCGGTGTTGCGTCCTGGGCGCTCGCGACAGGCCCCGGTCCGACAGCGCCGAGTCCGATTATCAAGAGGGCAAGAATGAGCATTATGCGTGTCACCACGTGGCAACTCCCTTCTGGCGAATGCCCGGAAATCAATCTTCCAGGGCTGATGAGTGCCCACCAACTTCCAGGAATGACGGTCGCCGGTGGGCGTATATGCGCGGCGATGGACCCAACTGTTCCGGCTGCAAGAGGGCTGTACCAGCCCCCATTTCCGCGGAAGGGGCCAGGAGGCTCATCGTTGAGGAAGCCTCCTGGCGGGCGATCCTACTGACACGCCTGAGAGGTTGTCAACAGCGGTGAAGACCCGCGCCGAGGGGTTCCAGGGCGGACGTCGCGCGTCGATTCTGCTCTCCCGGTGAATCCTCTGACATTGATGAAGAGGCGCTAAATCGCCGCCCCTCACAATTCGGTGGTTCCCATAAAAACAGCCGTGAGAGTCAGTGATAGACCCGGAAGGACGCGAGACTGAATCATGTCGTCATCCGCAAGAGGGACAGTTTCATACTTGTCACCTGTCAGTGCCAGGACGGTAATAGTGCGGGCATCCGGGTCAACGATCCAATACTCCTGTACACCGAACCGGGCGTAGAGATTCCGCTTGGTGGTCAGGTCGCGTTGCCGGGTTCCTAGCGAGAGGATTTCCACAACCAGATCAGGAGGGGCGTCAATCGTCTTTGCGCCGATGACGTGGAGCCTATCCTGAGCGACGAAAACAATATCGGGAATCGAGAGATTGTCTGGCGTGAGCCGAACGCCGGTAGGGGGGTGGAGCACACGACCGAGGCCACCGTCTCGGACGAGCCGATCCAGTGCGGAGATAATGTTCATGCTGACAATCTGGTGCTTGATAAGTGACACCGGCGTCACAACCAGTTCCCCATCGATGATCTCGTGCCGGTCGCCCTCGCGTTCCTGGGGATCGACTCCAAATCGTCGTAGGCCAGTCGCTTGACGATCGTTGCCATCTCGCTACCCTCGCTTATGACTTGTACGCTCGCCCTCGATGCCGGCCAGACCCAGTGCCGCACGCAGCAGCACGTTGGCGCCGGCTTCCAGATCCTCCGGCGTGGAGTATTCCTGCTCGCAGTGGCTGAGGCCGTTGATGGACCGGGCGAAGATCATCGCGCTGGGCGCCACGTCTTGCATGTACTTCGCGTCGTGACCGGCGCCAGACCAGAACCGGCGCGTGCTGATGCCCATCTCCGCAGCCGCCGTCTCCACCGCATCGACGATCTCGGCGGCAAAAGGCGTCGGCTCGCTGGTCCAGAATCGGTTGACGGCGACCGTCACCCCGGTCAGCGCCGCGATGTCGCTGGCCAGGCGCTCCAGCCCGGCGACGAGCCGGTCGAGGGTGGCGGAATCGGGGTGGCGCAGATCGACGCTCATGGTCACCTTGCCGGGGATGGTGTTGATCACGTTTGGCTCCGCGGTGATGCGGCCAACGGTGCCAACCGCGCCCTCGATGGCCCGCGCAATGTCGTCGACCCCGGCAATCAGGCGGGCGGCGGCGACGAGGGCATCCCGGCGCAGGGGCATCGGCGACGGTCCGGCGTGGTCGGCACGTCCTTCGATGGTGATCTCGCTCCAGGTGATGCCGACGATGCCATCGACGACGCCGACCGGGATCCCGGCGTCTTCCAGCACCGGGCCCTGTTCCACGTGCAGCTCCAGGTAGGCGGCCACGGGACCGGGGCGGTTGTCGCGATCCCCCTTGTAGCCAATCCGCTCCAGCTCGTCGCCGAAGGTGACGCCGTCCCGGTCGGTCCGCCCGTAGACGTACTCGGGCGTGAAGCGGCCGGCGACGGCGCCGGAGGCGAGCATCGCTGGCTCGAAGCGCACCCCCTCCTCGTTCGTCCAGTTGACCAGCTCCAGCGGACGCCGGGTCGTAACGCCGGCATCGTTGAGGGTGCGCATGACCTCCAGCGCGGCGAGGACGCCATAGGCGCCGTCGTAGCAGCCGCCACGCCGCACGGTGTCGATGTGCGATGCCATCAGCACCGCCTTGCCGCTCTCCGACCCGGCGCGGCGTCCGGTGATATTGCCGAAGTCATCGACGCGTACGCGCAGGCTAGCTTCCTCCATCCAGCGACGGAGAAGATCACGCGCGGAGCGGTCCTCCGATGACAGGGCGAGCCGGGTGACGCCCCCACCGGGAGTCGCCCCGATCCGGGCTAGCTGGCGAAGGCTTTCGTGCAACCGGTGGGCGTTGATGCGCATGACGATCCTCCGGTGGGTGTTGTCGGGGTGTCGGGGTCGCGGGGTGGCAGGGTGGCGGGGTAGACGTTCCCCCTCACCCTGCCACCCTGTCACCCCATCACCCTCAGCTCGCGGGTCGCCTCGTTCAGGCGACGGCCACCGCCGGCGGTGCAGACGACGGTGTCTTCGATCCGTATCCCGAATTGACCCGGGAAGTAAATTCCCGGCTCATCACTGAAGACCATGCCCTCCGCCAGCGGGAGGTTGTTCCCTTCCACGAGGTACGGCTCTTCGTGCAAGGAGAGCCCAAGTCCGTGCCCGGTTCGATGGATGAAGGCATCGCCATACCCGGCGTCAGTGAGGACGCGCCTCGCGGCGCGGTCGATCTCCTGGCAGGGCACGCCGGGACGCACGGCTTCCAACGCGGCCTGGTTGGCGGCCAGTACCGCGTCGTAGGCGCGGACGAACTCGGGCGATGGCTCGCCGACGTGGACAGTGCGCGTGACGTCGGAGTTGTAACCATCCAGGGTGCCGCCCCAATCGCAGACGACGGCGTCACCCGGGCCAATCACACGGTCACTCGCGGTCTGGTGTGGGGAGGCCCCATTTGGCCCACTACCGACGTTGCAGAAGACCGGCTGCAGACCCCGCGCCGCCAGCAGCCCCATCAGGCGGTCACGCGCTTCCCACTCAGTCAGCCCGGCAAGAGGGATCGTGAGGAATTCCTCCCAGGAGTCATCGGTCCGCCGCGCGGCTTCGGCCAGGAGCGCAATCTCGCGCTCGTCTTTGATCATCCGCAATGGCCGCAGGAGCTGGCCACCCTCGGCCCAGCGGGCCCGGGGCATGGCCCGCTGGAGCCGGAGGGTGAAGACGCTCCACAACTCGTCTCCGACGGCGATCGAGCCCAGGGCCGCCGCACCGGCAACCGCGGCCACCTTCGCTGCCGGATCCTCCACCTCCTCCCAGGGAACGATCTGCAGCAGGTCGTGTTGTTCGTGAAGCAGCGGCGCTTCCAGCCCCGGCACGACGTAGTGCGGCACACCGTCGCGTGGTAACGCGAGCACGCTCATCCGCTCCGACTCGTGCCCCTCGTAGCCGATCAAGTAGAGGAGGTCGGCGGACGCGCCGACGACGAGGAGATCGATTCCCTGCCGCGCCATCTCCTCTTGCGCGCGCCGCAAGCGATCGGCGTACGGGGCAGTGGTGATTGCGGCATCCTGGGATGGGGGTGTGAGGGAAGACATGAGGGGCATTCTCCTCCGAGACAGTGATCGTTCTGGCGAAAGCCGATTCTAGCGCAGCCACCCACGCGGAGCCGCATCGAAACGAACTGGCGCCTTGTCGATGACACCGTAGGCCACCGTAGGCTTTGCTCAGGTTTCCTTCAGGTTACGTACGGTATCCTTCGCTAACGACTTATGCAGAGCCCGCGCGGTGGGCGCCGGCAACCCGCGCTAGTCGCGGCGTTATCTACCTATTACTTGTTACTTAGCACGTAGGTGCAAGGAGCATCGGATGCGCGGATACCGAACCCGTTCTCTCGGTTGGCTCGCGACCGTCTTTGTGATCGCGACCACCCTCGTAGCGCCCTGGCCGGCACTGGCGCAGGACGCCACCCCTGAGATCGGCGGAGAGCCGGTCACATCCCTCACCCGGGAGGAATTCCAGACCCAACTGGTCGAGGATCTGGAGTACACGGAGGCCGCCACACCTGGCGGCACCTTCGTTGATTCCGCGATCGCTGACATCCAGACGGTGCATCCCTTCCTAGCAGAGGAACAGACGTCGCTCGGGGTCGTCGGCCTGATCTACGAGCAACTGGTCGGAGGCGATGTGCGTACCGGACAGCCAGCCCCGACGGGTCTGGCGGACTCCTGGGAGATCGCACCAGATGGGGTCACCTACACCTTTCACCTCAACAAAGACGCCAAGTGGCATGACGGTGTCGATGTGACTGCCGAGGACGTCCAGTTCTCGTTTGACGCGCTGGCCAACCCGGACACGGGGAGTGTCTATACCGGGACCTTCCTCGACTCGGTTGAGTCATGGCGCGCCATCGACGACGACACCTTTGAGGTCGTCGCCAAAGAACCACTCTTTACGCTCCTCTACGACCTCGTCGCGTACATCATGCCCAAGCACATCTGGGAGAACGTGCCGGTCGCCGATTGGCGAAACGACCCCGGGGCCACGGGAGCCGACCCCTCGCGCGTGGTCGGCTCCGGACCGTTCAAGTTCCAGGAGTGGCGTCAAGGCGAGAGCGTCACTCTCGTCCGCAATGATGACTACTATGGCAAGGTGCCGTACATCGATTCCTACGCATTGCGGATCTGGCCGGACCAGACCGGCGTCGTCAACGCCTTGCTGAATGGCGAGATTGATGCTGCCGGGCTCGAGCCCGCCGACGTCGCGGTCGTTGAAGGCGCGCCCGGCATTGATGTTGTGCACTATCCCACGCGTGGTTTCACCTACTACGAGTTCAACCTCGATCCGGAAGTGACTACGAAGTGGCAGGACCAGCGGGTGCGCCAGGCGCTGCTCTACGCCCTGGACCGCGAGTCGATTGTCAACGACATCCTGCTCGGCTACGCGGAAGTGGCGCAAGGCACCCAGCCAGTCGTCTCCTACGCCTACGCGCCCGACCAGATCACGACGAAATACACCTACGATCCAGAGAAAGCCCGTGCGCTACTAGCCGAGGCCGGTTGGACTGACACCGATGGCGATGGCGTCGTCGACAAAGACGGCGAGGCGCTCTCCTTCGAGTTCCTGTATTCCGCCGGCTCGCCGACGAGCGATCAGCTCGTTGCCTACATGCAGGACGCGTGGGCAGACATCGGCGTCGACGCTACCCCGCGAGCCCTGGAGTTCCCGGCACTGATCGAGGCGACGACAACCGATCCCAGCTTCGAGATCGCGTTGTACGGCTTTAGCTGGGACGCGACCTTCATCCAGGATGCCATGTTCGGCTGCGATCAGTACCAGGTCGGCTTCAACGACATGAAGTACTGCAATCCCGAGCTCGACGAGATCCATGACCAGGCGAAGCGGACCTTCGACGAGGACGCCCGGCGCGAGCTGCTCATCCAGGCGAGCAACATCGTCAACGACGAGCAACCGGTAGCGGTCCTGCACTTCTCGCAGGCTCACGCCGCGTTTAGCGAGCGCCTGCAGAACTACACTCCCAGCACATGGGGTGTCGACCTGTCCTACGTCTGGATCCAACAGTAGTTGAGGGTGACGGGTAGCAAGGTGTTAGGGTGACAGGAAGAACGATCCCCTGTCGCCCTAACACCTTGCTACCCCGCCACTCTCCGTACGGAGACGGGCAGTGACCGCCTACATCATCCGCCGTCTGCTGCAGATGATCCCGTTGATCTTCGGGGTCACGTTTCTCACGTTCGCGTTGATCAACCTCATTCCGGGGAGTCCGGTGGCGCGCATACGCGACAACCCGAAGATCCGGCCCGAGGCCGCGATCGAGCTGGAGCGCCAACTCGGGCTGGACAAGCCCTGGCCGGAGCGTTACGTCCGGTGGCTGGGCGACCTGGCGCAGGGTGATCTCGGGGTTTCCCTCTACAACCGGCTGCCGGTGGCCGATCGCATCTGGGCCGTGATCCCTAATACGCTGTTGTTAGCTGTGCTGGCGCTGACGCTGGCCCTCCTGGTGGCGGTGCCGCTGGGTGTCTATTCGGCGGTGCGACACGGCACGCTCTTCGATCGCTCGGCCAGCGTCGGGGCGGTCGCCATGTACGCCATGCCCGACTTCTGGCTGGCGCTGCTACTGGTGATCCTCTTTTCGTTGAAATTCCGGGAGTGGGGATTTCCCTCATTACCGGTCGGCGGTATGGTCGACCCCCGCGGCGGCGGCGGGTTCGTGGACCGGGTACAGCATCTCATTCTGCCGGTGCTGGCGCTGGCCATGGTCCAGATCGGTTCGTGGTCGGCGTTCTTCCGCTCGTCGATGCTGGAGACGTTGAGTCAGGAATATGTGCGCACGGCCAAGGGGAAGGGGCTTCCCAGCCGGACCATTCTCTACGTCCACGCCTTCAAGAACGCGTTCCTGCCGCTGATCACCATCGTCGGGCTGGCCCTACCGGGACTCCTCGGCGGTGCTTTCTTCATCGAGACGATCTTTGCCTGGCCGGGCATGGGGCGGCTCACCTTCGAGGCGGTTGGCCGGCGCGACTACACGATGATCATGGCCACCACGCTGATGTTCTCGGTGCTGACGATGGTCAGCAACCTCATCGCGGACGTGCTCTACGCGGTTCTCGACCCACGCATCCGGCTAGACAAGGGCGTCTAGGATGATTGACGTCGCCTCTGAGGAACGCGAAAGTCGTTCTCAACTCGCGCCGACGACCGATCCGCCGGCGAACACCGCCCCGTTTCGGGGCACACCGACGCTCTCCGCCCACGCCGCCGCCGAATCCCATGACGGCCTGCTCGACCGCCGCTCACTGCACAAGACGCCTGGACTCTATATTCGCGCCTGGCGCCGGTTCCGCGACAACCGCGTCGCCATGACGGCACTGGTGGTCCTCAGCATGATCGTGGTGTTCGTCCTCAGCGCGGGCTTGATCTCGACGCATGTCACCGGCTTCACGCCTCAGGAGAACCACCTCGCCGACAAGCTGAAGCCGCCGATGACCGATGGCTACATCCTCGGCAGCGATGGCAATGGCCGCGACATCCTCACCCGGCTGGCGTACGGCGGGCGCATCTCGATCATGATCGCCGTGCTCTCGGCGCTCGCGACCTTCTTCGTCGGCGGCGCGATCGGGCTCCTCTCCGGGTACGCGGGCGGGAAAGTCGACACCGTCGTCATGCGCCTCGTCGACGTGCTGCTCTCCATCCCCGGACTACCGTTGCTGATCCTGATCGCCTCGCTCTATTCGCCCGGGCCGGTCGGCCTGGCCCTCATCCTGGCCTTTGTCTCCTGGCCAGGGATCGCCCGCATCGTCCGGGGCGAAGTCCTCTCTTTGCGCGGACGGGAGTATGTCGATGCGGCGCGCACGCTCGGCGCATCGTCGACCCGGATCGTACTGCGGCACATCCTGCCGAACATCATGCCGTTGATGGTGGTCTACATCTCGCTCATCATCCCGGGGCTGATCCTGGCCGAGACCGGGCTCTCCTTCCTCGGTATCGGGGTGCAGGTGCCGACCCCGTCCTGGGGCAACATGCTCGGCGACGCGCAACAGTTCTTCCGCACGAACGTGAGCAACGTGATCATCCCCGGTCTGATGATCTACTTGACGTCGCTGACGATGTACCTGGTGGGCAGCGGACTGCGCGACGCGTTCGATCCACGACTGAGTGAGTAGCCCTGAGCCGGGTGACGGGGTGATAGGAGTTTACGGCTACTGAGCCATGTACTCCATCACCCATCACCCATCACCCTATTCTGGCCAGCACCATGCGTGCGAATTTAAGGAGTGAGTCAACTTGTGACCGCCACAGCGACCGCTGTACTGCCCCGCGCCGAGGTTCCCGTCGAGGAGACATGGGCGCTCGAGACCATCTTTGCGAGCAACGATGTCTGGGAGGATGCGTTCACCGCCAGCGGCGGGCCGTTGCGCGCGCTGAAGGCCTTCCGCGGCCGCATCAGCGAGGGCGCAATGACGCTGCTCGCGGCCCTCCGAGCGGCGGACAATCTGACTGAAGTCGTCTCGACGGTGCTCGTCTATGCCCTGCTGCGCCGGGCCGAAGATGCCACGAATACGACCTCCGGCGAGATGGCCGATCGCGCCATCGGGCTGGCATCGCGCGCGGAAGCGGCCGCGTCTTTTCTCGCGCCGGAGATCGCCGCCCTCTCCGATGAGACGATCGCCAACTGGATTGCCCAGGAGCCGGGGCTCGAGCCCTACCGCCATGCGTTGACGCGGATCACACGGGAGCGGGCGCACATCCGCTCCGCGGAAGTTGAAGAACTGCTGGCACATGCTGGTCAGATGGCCGCTGCCTCCGAGATCACGCAGAGCGTGCTCGAGGACGGTGAGTTGCCCCTGGGTCAGATTACCGACGAGTCTGGGCAGACAGTGCGGCTGGCGCAGGGCAATCTGCAGCGCTTTCTCGACTCTGCCAACCGGCGTGTCCGACAGGAAGCCTGGGAGCAGTCGGCCGACGCCTACCTCGCCTTCCGCAACACCTTCGCCGCCACCCTGGCCGGCGCGGTCAAGCGCGATGTGTTCTATGCCCGCGCCCGCGACTATGACTCGTCGCTGCACGCGGCGCTGGCGGGAGATGATATTCCGCTAGCGGTCTTCCATAACCTGCTCGACACCGTCTGGAAGCACTTCCCGGTCTGGCATCGCTACTTTAACGTCCGCCGTCGTCTGCTTGGGCTGCCGGAGGGCGAGCTGCATGGCTACGACCTCGAGGCGCCCCTCGCCGCCGAGCTGAATTTCCCGTGGGAACAGGGCGTGGAGACCATCCTCGCATCACTGGCGCCGCTAGGTCAGGACTACGTCGCCGAAGTCCGCCGAGGCATGGCCGAGCGCTGGACCGACCGCTGCGCCAACCTTGGCAAGGGGGGCGGCGCCTTCTCCGGTGGGACCTTCGGCACTGAGCCGTTCATCTCCATGACCTGGCAGGATACCCTCACCAGCGTCTCCACGCTCACCCACGAGATCGGCCACTCCATGCACTCGCTGCTGACCTGGAGACACCAGCCGGTGACCTATGCCCGGTACGGGATGTCGGCGGCGGAGACGGCCTCCAACCTCAACCAGGCGCTGATGGGTGCGCACCTGCTGGCGGAGCGACAGAACAGGGACTGGACGATCGGGGTGATCGAGGAACGGATGGCGAACTACATGCGCTACCTCTTCACCATGCCGATTCTGGCTCGCTTCGAGTTGGCCGCGCACGAGCGAGTGGAAGCCGGCGAAGCGCTGTCCGCCGACTGGATGAGCCGGACGCTGCTTGGGTTCTATCGCGAGGGATACGGACCAGAGGTGGTCATCGACCCGGCGCGGATGGGGATCACCTGGGCACGCTTTTCGCACCTGTTCATGAACTTCTATGTCTTCCAGTACGGCATTGGCATCGCCGCGGCAGCGGCGCTCTCCGAGGCGATCCTTACCGAGGGCGAGCCCGCCCGGGAGCGCTATCTGGCCTTTCTCCGCGCGGGGGGCTCCGTCGATCCCATCGTTGCTCTTCGTGACGCGGGCATCGACATGTCCTCCCCCGAGCCAATCGAGCGCGCATTTGCCCTCATGAGCGGGTATGTCGATCGGCTGGAGGAGCTGGCACCGTAGGTAAAGCGGGGCATCCTATCCCGTGGCCAAAACCAACGGTCTGTCTTCAACGGAGCCCCCCGGAACCATGGCTGGAGACGCTGGGGCTATCCCTTGAGGGCGCCGGCCATGATGCCCTCGATGAAGCGGCGCTGGAAGATGAGGAAGATGAGCACGATCGGCAGTGTTCCCAGGAACGAGCCTGCCATCACCGCGCCGTATTCCTGACTGTAGGGGCCGATCAGCGAGGGCAAGCCGAGGCTGACGGTGAACTTCTCGTCGCTCGTGAGGACAATCAGCGGCCAGATGTAGTCGTTCCACGACGCGGTGAAGAAGAGGATCCCCATGACGGCGATCACCGGCTGAGCCAGCGGCACGATGAGGCGCGTGAAGATGCCCCACTCGCTCGCCCCGTCGATGCGCGCGGACTCCAGCAGTTCGTTCGGAATGCCGAGCAACTGTTGACGGGCCAGAAAGATGCCGATCGCCTGCGCCGTGAAGGGGAGGATCAGCGCCCAGTACGTATCGGTCCAGCGTAGGCTGGTCATCATCGAAAAAAGCGGCACGAGGATGACGTAGAGCGGCAGCGTCAACGTGGCGATCACGAGGATGAACAGCGGGCGCTTGAAGCGGAACTCGAACTTGGCAAACGCGTACCCCGCCATCAGCGAGAGCGTAATCGCGATAGCGGTCCGCGCCAGGGCGACGAACACGCTGTTGGCGAACCAACGGAGAAAACTGGTCTCGTCGAAGAGCAGCTGATAGTTCCCCAGGAACAGGCTCTGCGGCAGGACCCTGACCGGAATCGAGTAGAGCTCATTTCCCGGTTTGAACGACGCGCTCACCATATAGAAAAACGGCATGATCGTCAGGAAAACGCCAAAGAGGAGAATAGCATTCCCCACGATCTGGACCACACGTCCCCGCGTTCCAATGCCCGCCGTCATCATCCTGCCCCCTCGTCATCGCGGAACGCCCGGAACAACAGCAATTGCACCCCAGCGAGCAGAATGCTGATCATGGCCAGCGAGTACCCGATCGCCGCGGCGTAGCCCTGGTTGAACTGCTGAAAGCCGACTTCGTAGAGGTAGACGGCGAGCGTCAGCGAGGCGTCCGACGGGCCGCCTCGGGTGAGCAGAAACGGGAGCTCGAAGATTTGATAGGAGAAGATGACCGCCTGGATCGCGACGAACAGGATCGTCGGCCGCAGCAACGGCAGCGTGATGCTCCAAAACACCTGGAAGCGACCCGCCCCGTCGAGTTGCGCCGCTTCGCTCAACTCGTCCGGGATGTTCTGGAGACCGGCGAGGAAGTAGAGGCTGTTGATGCCCAGGTAGGTCCAGATCGCCACCATCATGATCGAGGGCAGCGCCAGTGTTTCGGAGCGCAGCCAGTTATGCGTCGGCTGACCAATGGCATCCAGGAACGCGTTCAACAGCCCGAAGTCCCGGTCGAAGACGAGGCCAAACATGAGCGCGATCACGACGAAGGAGGTGATGTTCGGTAGGAAGAAGGCGACCCGGTAGAAACTTCGCAGATTGAGCGAGGGAACGACGAAGGAGCGGACGGCGAGGGCGACGAGGAGCGCCAGCGGGCTGAGAATGAAGAGGCTGCCAAGCGCGTAGAGCGTGGTGTTGAGGAGGGCTCTTAGGTAACGCTCATCACTAAGCAGCGCCAGATAGTTCTCGAGCCCGACGAAGCGGGCAGTCGAGATGCCCACTCGTTCGTTGAAACTCAACCGGAACGCGTCGATCACCGGGTAGAGCAAGAAGATGCTGTAGACGATAAAGAATGGCGCCAGGAAGAGGTACGGGGTCATCGTCCGGCTGCCGGGAGTGCGACCGGTTCGCGCGCGCCGCGAGACGACGGCGGTCGAGGGGATGACCGTCGTGGCGTCGCTCCGCGCAGTTTGCCAAGCCATGGGCCGCACCTCCGATTGCTGGCTACCGAGGCACCATTGTCGTGTCAGCCGACGGAGCTATCAGGCAACGGGTCAGGCCAGAATCGGGTGGTGCTAGGCGCGCGCCGCGAGTACGGGAGACCCGACCCTGGCCGCTTACCGGAGACCGATATCGCACGGTGTCGGTCTCCGGTAAGCGAGGAAGGCTAGCTCTGCAGCTCCGCGACCACGGTCCCGAGCTCCTGTAGCGCCGTCTCGGGCTCGGCCCTGTCGTTCATGACCGGCGTGATGACGGTGCGAACCATTGCCTGGACAGCGTCATTGAAGGACGGCGACTGGTTGAAAGGCGGCAACTCAGGCGCCACCGAGGCATACAACTCTCCGATCCTGGCGCCACTGAAGTAGGCCGATGGCTCCTGCAGCTCTGGTCGCTCGTAGGTCGGGATATAGGCGGGGTAGACCGTGCGCTGGTGGAAGTCGTACAGGTTGCCCTCGACGGTCAGGTTGCCGGCAGCGATCAGGTCAAAGGCGATGTCCTGATGCTGCGACTGCTCGGTGATGCACTGACCGGTCCCGCCAAAGTTCGCGGTCGGCCGGCTCTCGCCGAGCCCGGTTGGCAGCCGCTGTGCCGCCCACTTGCCCTCCTGCTCTGGGACATTGATCTGCAGCCCGCCGATGTGCCAGGGCGGTCCCCACAGCATTGTGAACTTGTCCGCCTTGAACGCGGCCCAGTACGCCGGGCCGAACCAGTCGTTCTGAGCGTCGGCGGGCGCGATCCCCGCCACCTGATGCTCGTAGACGAGGTCGTGCAGGAACTGCATGGCCTCCACGCTGAGGGCATTATCACCCTGGTAGTTGCCCTCGGCGTCAAAGAGCGAGGTGCCCGCGTGCTGCGCCATCTGGAACCAGTCGCCGAACGCGATATCGTGGACCGCGAACGTCTTGGTCTCGCCGTCGGCGGCAATCTGCTTACCGGCCTCGATGACCTGGTCCCAGGACTCGAACGGCGTCTCGACGCCGAGCTCATCGAGCAGGTCCTGGCGGTAGGTGAGAACGACGGCGTTGAGCTCGTTACCGAGTCCATAGATTTCGCCGCCCCAGCTCCATGGGTCGCTGGCGGCCGGCTTGTAGATGTTCTCGATCTCGGCGCCGATTCGCTCAGTAAGCGGGACGAACGGCACGCGCTCGCCCTTGAGGAACTGCGAGAAGCGAGCGATCTCGACCTCCGCGATGTCTGGGGCACCCTGGCCGCTCACCAGCGCCGCGAGCAACTTGTCGTGCATCTGAGCGAACGGAAACTCACGGAAATTGACCGTGACGTTGGGATACTTTTCCGTGAAGACCGGCAGCTCGGCCGCGTTCTGCGCGAAGTTGAGACGCTCCCGGTTGAAGCCCCAGACCTCGAGTGTCACCGCCTCTTGGGAGCGGGCGGCGGAGACAGCGCGCGCCGGTCTGGCCTGGGCGACATGGGCTGCCAGACCAAGCGTACTCGCGGCGCCCGCGGTTACGCCGAGGAAATCACGCCGGGAGATTTGCGGACGGCGCAGGAGCCGCTCCGCGTGCTTGTCGTCACCGTGTCGATCCATCGTGTCCTCCTCAATTGATCACTCGTGTCGACACAAGATGCAGGATCCCG
>JAHWJF010000020.1 GCA_019348515.1 Chloroflexota bacterium
CGGCCCGGGCAAGGAGGGGGAGCAACTCCGCGGACGACCAACCGCCGAGACCCAGATCGGCCCAGCCGTCATAGTCGACGCGGCTACCCCAGATGGCGGCACAGCCATTGTGAGCCGAACACCCACCAATGACCTTTGCTCGTTCGAAGTTCACGATGCGGTTGGAATACGTATCACCGGACGTGTAACGCCAGTCGTGGGTGTACCCGAGCGCCCGCGCATCGAGAAGGTCCTCGGGCCAGCGGCCGTCGTCAAACGGACCGAAATCGGGTCCGGCTTCCAGGACCACCACCCGCTCATCGCCGCGCTCCGCCAGCAGTCCAGCCACGACCGCGCCCGCCGTGCCGCCTCCGATCACGACGGTGTCAGCCTCCCGTGGGATGCTCACCTCTCCCCTCTGATGCGGTGCCGCTCGTCGCTTCGAAACTCCTTAGGCCGCGGATCGCGTCAGCCGGCGCAGGACCGTCTGCAGAATGCCCCCGTTGCGGAAATACTCGACTTCGACCGGACTGTCGATCCGAGCGATGGTGTCGAACTCGATGAGCTCTCCGTTCGGCCTGGTCGCTCGCACGTGCACGCGCTGCCTCGGTGTGACGTTCGCCACGCCGAGGATGTCAAACGTCTCCTGGCCAGTCAAACCGAGCGAGGCCGCATTTTCACCCGGCAGAAATTGCAGCGGGAGAACCCCCATGCCGACCAGATTCGAGCGATGGATGCGCTCGAAGCTCTCAACGATCACGGCCCTGACCCCGAGGAGCAGCGTCCCCTTGGCGGCCCAGTCGCGCGATGAGCCGGTGCCGTACTCCTTCCCGGCGATGACCACGAGCGGAGTGCCCTCGGCCCCGTATCGCATCGCGGCATCGTAGATGCTCATTTGCTCGCCGGTTGGGAGATGAACCGTCCAGTTACCCTCTTTACCGGCCACAAGCTGATTGCGCAGCCGGATATTCGCAAATGTGCCGCGGATCATCACCTCGTGGTTCCCGCGGCGGGAGCCATACGAGTTGAACTCATAGGGCCGCACGCCATGCTCGATCAGGTAGCGGCCAGCCGGACTGTCTTTGGCGATGCTGCCGGCGGGCGAGATGTGATCGGTGGTGACGGAGTCACCGAGGAGGGCGAGAACCCGGGCGCCGTGGATATCAGCTGGTGGCTCTGGGGAATCCGCGATGTCCAGAAAGTAGGGCGGCTCCTGCACGTACGTGGAATCCTCGCGCCACTCGTAGATGTTACCCGTCGGCACATCGAGCCCTTGCCAGCGCTCGTCCCCGGCGAAGACCATCGCGTACTCCTCCCGGAACATCGCGGGGTCGACCGCGGCTTCGATCGCGGTCCGTACTTCCTCCTTCGTCGGCCAGATATCCCTCAGGTAGATCGACTGCCCGTTGGGATCGCACCCGATCGGGTCCATCGCGAGGTCGAGATCGACCGTCCCCGCGAGCGCATAGGCGACCACTAACGGCGGCGAGGCGAGAAAGGCAGCCCGAACTTGAGAATGGATTCGACCTTCGAAATTCCGGTTGCCTGAGAGTACGGCGGACACGACCAGACCATTCTCCTCGACAGCATTGCCGACCGCTTCTGGGAGCGGTCCCGAGTTCCCGATGCAGGTCGTGCAGCCGTATCCGACCACGTGGAAGCCGAGCCCTTCGAGATATGGCAGCAGCCCGGCCTGCGTCAGATAGCGGGTCACGACCTGGGAACCCGGGGCGAGGCTCGTCTTGACATGGCCGGGCACATCGAGCCCCAGCTCGACCGCTTTGCGCGCGAGAAGTCCCGCGCCAAGCATCACAGAGGGATTCGACGTGTTGGTGCACGACGTGATCGCGGCGATAACCACGGCACCGTTGTCGATCCGGGCGGTGACGCCGTCGACGGCGACTGCTACTCCGCCGTTCCTCGTCGCGGTCGACCCACCATCATCGTCAGAAAAGGTCCCCGGGTAGGTCGCGCGGAGCGCGGTACGGACAGCGGGCAACGGCAGCCGGTCCTGCGGGCGACGGGGCCCGGCAACGCTGGGAACGACATCCGCCAGATCCAGCTCGACCAGCTCGTTGAACCTAGGCTCGGGCGTTTCGTCCGTCCGGAACAGGCGTTGCGCCGTGGCATACGTCTCCACCAGGGCCACCCGCTCTTCCGAGCGGCCGGTCATGCGCAAGTAGTCGAGCGTCTCGGCGTCGATGGGAAAGAGTGCAGCGGTGGCTCCGTACTCAGGAGCCATATTGGAGATCGTCGCGCGATCCGCGAGGGGGAGGTTGCTCAATCCGGCGCCGCAGAACTCGACGAACCGGCCAACGACGCCGAGCGTGCGCAGCATCTCGGTCACCGCCAGCACCAGGTCGGTTGCGGTCGATCCTTCCGGAAGCGCGCCGACAAGTCGTACGCCGACCACCTCAGGCTCGAGGAGATAGATCGGCTGTCCGAGAAGGGCTGCCTCGGCTTCAATGCCGCCGACTCCCCAGCCAAGCACACCTAGCCCATTAATCATCGTCGTGTGCGAATCGGTCCCGACGAGCGTGTCGGGGAAGGCCACATTCTCCGCGCCCATAAGACGGTTCATCACCACCGGCGCCAGGTACTCGAGATTCACCTGGTGGACGATCCCGGTCCCGGGCGGTACTACCCGGAAGTTCTGGAACGATTGCTGCGCCCACCGCAGCAATTCGTATCGCTCGCGGTTCCGCTCGTACTCCAGATCGACATTCTGGGCAAAGGCCATGGTGGTACCAAACCGGTCAACCAGCACCGAATGGTCGATCACGAGATCAGCGGGCACCAACGGGTTGATCCGGGTGACGTCTCCACCAAGCTTGGCTACCGCATCCCGCATCGCGGCGAGGTCGACGACGGCAGGGACTCCGGTGAACTCCTGGAGTACCACGCGGCCGGGTAGGAAGGGGAGCTCCATCCCTGCCGCATCACCGCTTGGCCGAGGCTTCCACCGAGCGAGCGCCTTGACGATCTCGACATCGACGAACTCGCCTCCCGCGTGACGAAGCGCGTTCTCGAGAAGAATGCGCACGGTGAAGGGCAAGGTGTTGAGGTCAGCGAGACCTTGCTCCTCGAGCGCCGGGAGGCGGTAATAGGTGACGGTTTCTCCGAACGACGTCGAAAGACTCGACCTGGCGTTGAAGGGGTCGGGCGCGGTTGGCACCGGTGCGGGGTCCATAGTGTTGTCCTCTTTGCGAATTCCGGGCAGAATCGGGCGACCCTTGCCAGGTGACACGGTGCCCCAAACCGACTCCAGTCGCCGGTTTTGCTCAGCCCTCGTACCATGTTGAAGTCTAGACGACCGTGAACCCATGCGAACCGCATTAGCGAGAGGAATCCCGCCACGCTCTCCCGTTGCATCACGGCGCCGCCCCTAGAAGGCGTCAGTTCATTCCCGGAGTGATTGGAGACCCATGGACCGCCACGCAATCACCTTCGACTTCCACAATACGTTGGCCGCATGTCCGGAGTGGTTCGAGCTGGAAGTTAGGTGTTTGCCCTCATCATTTCTCCGCTGGTGGTCGGAGCGAGACGGCCAGGCGCTGGCCCCAGATCTCCTGGAGGAGTCGGACGGCCGCTATCGTCAGCTTCGCCAGGAGATCATCGATCACGGGAACGAGCTGACCGCCGACGCATGTTTGGACATCGTGTTCGGCGGTATGCGACTCGAGGTTTCACAGGATGATCTGCACACGGGCGTCGGTCATCTGATGAGCGAGGCACTGACAGGCGTGACACCCATTCCGGGGGCGGTGGAGACGGTCCAGGAGATTCATCGTGCTGGGGTGCCCCTGGGTATCGTGTCGAGCGCGGTTTATCACCCGTTCCTCGAGTGGACGCTGGAGTCGTTCGGCATCCGGGAGGCATTCCGTGCCATCGTGACCTCGGCGAGTGCCGGACTTTACAAGTCTCGTCCGGAGATCTATGAGCACGCTGCCGACGCGCTCGGGGCCTCACCAGCGCGCATGGTCCACGTCGGGGACTCATTGCGCTTTGATGTCGGAGGCGCTAGCCGCGCTGGTCTGGGAACCGTCTGGTTGCGAGAGAACCGGGACGTCGCCGAGGAACCCGCGATCGAGCCAGATCTCACCCTGACGACCCTCGAGTCGGCTGCTCCGCAAATACTGGCGCTGCTCGCATCGAGGCAACCGGAGAGAGGCACCCGTCGTGTCTAACGTTCGGGCAGAAGCAGACTCTCCACTGTTGCGAATCGATGTCTTCACCTTGTTTCCGGGAATCTTTACCGGCCTCCTCAGCGAGAGCATCTTGCGCCGGGCGCAAGACCGGGGCATTGTCCAGATCGACGTCCATGACATCCGGCACTGGGCGGTCGATCGGCATCGCACCGTCGACGACACGACCTACGGTGGCGGCGCCGGGATGGTGATGATGGCCCCGCCGATCGTTTCCGCGGTCGAGGAGACGTTGGGGACTGAGCTGGCCCGTGCGCGGATTCTTGCCATGTCAGCCGGTGGCCGCCTGTTCAACCAGTCTCTGGCCGAGGAGCTCGCGAGGAGCGAGCGGATCTGCATTATCTGCGGCCGCTACGAAGGAATTGACGACCGTGCGATCCAGATCCTGAATGCGGAAGAGATTTCGATCGGCGACTATGTGCTGACCGGCGGGGAGCTCGGAGCGGGTGTCGTCATCGACGCGGTCACCCGCCTGCTCCCAGGCGTGATCGATGCCGCCTCGGTCGCAGAGGAGTCTCACCGTGAGGGGCTGGTGGAGTATCCGCAATTCACCAGGCCGAAGGTCTTCCGGGATCTCGAAGTGCCCGCGGTCCTCTTGAGCGGGCACCACGTCGAGATCGCGCGGTGGCGCCGTGAGCAATCTTTGCGCCGCACCGCTCGCTTGCGTCCGGATCTCCTGGATCTCGAGAGACTTTCTCCGGCCGAGCTCGAGATTGTCGGTCAGGAGCGGACAGAACGCGACGGTTAGCGGGATCTCTCCGCACTCCCGTCCCGCAGCTCGCGCCAGATGCGAAGACTCCCCAGATCGCGCTCCGCGATGTGCCGCAGGTAGGCGCCAAGCGTTCCTTCCAGCTCCTCACGCAGGGAGTTCCCGATGCTGAGACGAATAGTTGCGCTCAGCCCACCTCTGTCCAGGGCCCGCAAGTACTTCTGAGCATCAACACTGACGATGCGGGACCCGGGTTCGCGACCTCGACAGCAATCGCATAGGAAACCGCCAAGGGTGGAGGCGAACTGATGCGGAGCCGGGGGCAGGTCCGCTCGACAATCGATGCAGTGGTACAGCTCCGGCCTGTACCCGAGCAACACCAATAACGCCAACTCGAAATGCCGCGTGACGTGAAACGCATCCACACCGTCGGCGAGAAGTCGCAGCGAGCTCGACAACAGCTCGAAGACAGCGACATTCTCTTGCCGATCCTCGGTCAGCCGCGTGAGGATCTCCACGATGTGCGATGCGTGCCCGAACGCGTCGAGGTCGTCCCGGATGGCCAGATGCGCGTCTTCCGTCTCGGCGCCGGTCACCACGTCGAGATCACGGCCCCGGGCTAGCATCAGCCGCGACCGGCTGAAATATTCGAGGTGCGGTCCGAGGCGGCTGAGCGGACGGCGCGCGCCCTTAGCGATGACGCGGAGCTTGCCATGCTGGCGGGAGTAGAGCGTCAGGATGCGGTCGGCCTCGCCAAGGTCCATTCGACCGAGCACGATGGCATCGCACCGATAGAGCCGGTCTGTTGTCCGCGAGGTTTCTTTGGCCATCGTGCTGCACGGTTTCGCTCGTCTCGCGTGGGCCGCTGGGGTGATCAGCGGACCGCTCTGGTGCACTATACGGTCAATTGCAGCCCCAGGGCGGCAATGGTACGGTTGCGGACATGGGCGTCGAAGTCTCCATTGTCGCGGCCTTTCTGGCGGGTGTGCTCTCCATTTCGTCCCCATGCGTCTTGCCCCTCGTTCCAATTTACCTGGCGCACCTGGCGGGGACCTCAGCCGGTGGTATTGAGGGCCTCGACCGGCAGCGCGTACTCCCGAACGCGGTGGCCTATGTCCTCGGCTTCTCCCTCGTCTTCATCGCGCTTGGCGTCGCACTGGGAGCCGCGGGTGCGTTGGCCTCGACAGCCTCGGTAGTCGCCAGCAACCGTGATTGGTTGACGCGCATCGGAGGCGCGATGCTCATCGTGCTCGGACTCCATCAGCTCGGCATCGTCCGGCTTCCGTTCCTGGACCGCGAGCGTCGGCTCACAGCCGATCACTTGCCGGCCGGTCAGGTGACGTCTTCGTTTCTCGTCGGCGTGACATTCGGGGCCGGATGGTCACCCTGCGTCGGCCCGATCCTGGGCGCCATTCTGACAATGGCTGCTGGCCAGGGGAGCGTCGAGCGCGCGGCGTTACTCCTGGCCACGTATTCGGCCGGACTCGCCGTGCCGTTTCTGGCGGCAGCCGCGGCGATCGGCTCGGCGCCCAGTGTCATCCGAGGCATCAATCGGCGGTTGGCCTTGGTCACCAGCGTCAGTGGTGGCGTCATGGTGGCAATGGGCGCGATCATGGCGCTGGGGATCTACCAACAGTTCTTCGCGCGGCTCGTCGCGCTCTCTCCCTGGACGCCGTGGGAGCCGGTCCTGTGATGGCGCCATGGGCCAGCAAGGTCCGGCGAGGCGGGTGTCGCGGGCGTCGCGCCTACGAGTGTTCTGATGAGGCTACTCGCCGAGGCCCATTGACCCGTTCCTGCGAACCCGCATGACGCACATCTCGCTCGACCAGCCGATAGCGAAACCGCGCGCCCTGCCGGAAGTGGTCGTCGACCGCATCTGGCGCTTTTTCTGCTCGGTTCGAGCCGCTGTCGTAGAGATCGCCGTCCTCGCGGTTCTCGTGCTCATTGGCACGCTGCGCGGAAGCTCCGTGCCGCGGTCGATCGCCGATGCCTTCCCGATCATGACGCCGCTCGTCGATGGCTGGTACGCCTGGGACGTTTTTCGCTCGCTCCCCTTCGCGGGGATCCTGACGCTCCTGGCAGCCGCCATCGCGGTCTGCACCATCAATCGCGCCCCGGGCATCTGGCAGGCGATTGCTCATCCCTCGGTGACGACAACTCACGGATTCCTGCGTAACGCGGAGACTTCCGCCACGTTCACGTCGGCGATCCCGGCAGCGGAGCTCGCCGCACAGCTCGAGTCGGCATTGCGCTCCGGCCGGTACCGCACCCTCACCGCGGAGCGAAATGGCGAGATCCACCTCTATGGCGACCGCTGGCGCTTCTCCCGGCTCGCGACGTTTCCCTTCCACCTGGCATTGATCATGATCCTGGCCGGCGGAATCGTGGGTGCTGCGTGGGGATTTCGAGAGAACCAGTTTTACATCCCCGAGGGCTCGGTTCGTGAGCTCGGACATGGAACGGGCCTCGCCGTCCGCCTTGACGATTTTTCGGAGGTCTATCGGGAAGACGGAACGGCACTCGCCTACCGCAGCGATGTCACGCTGATCAAAGGTGGTGAGCCGATCGAGTCGGGATCGATGACCGTGAACAACCCACTCACCTTTGGCGATATCGTTTTCTATCAGTCGGGCTTCGGACAGGCGGTGGCGCTGAAGGTGGCGGACAGCGCCGGGCAGGTGCTATTCGACGACGCGCTGCCGCTCGGTCCATTTCAGTCGAAGCTGAATCCGGATGCACCGGCGGCGCGCATGGACCTCCTGCCGGCCGGGGTCGCCATGAGCGTCATTGCGCCTGACGAGAATCCCGCCAATGCACCGGAGCTCGATACGCTGCACCTTCGGCCTGGTGAGATGTTCTTCATGATCCGGCCACTCGGCGCGGACAGCCCGATCGCGGAGCCCCTCGGCGCCACGGTCGGCCAGGGCGAGTCGATCCAACTGGGCGATCTTTCGCTGACCTTTGTCCGCGAGCGGCGGTTCTCGGTGCTCCAGGTTGCGCGAAACCCCGGTATTCCGCTCTTCGTTGCGGCGTCAGTGCTGCTGGTCGGTGGGCTGGCCATTACGTTCTACTTCCCCCACCGGCGGGTGCGGGGAATCGTCTCGGCGACGCCGGGTGGCAGCGTGGCGCGACTCGCGCCGATGGCCCGCCGTGACTGGAGCGCGAAGCGCGTTTTCGAGCAACTCGCCGCAGATGCTGGTCGACGAATCGGGATCGAACCGACGTTGCAGACAAACGAGCCAGATCGATCGCCGGCCGCATCGAATCAACTCAGTCGGGCGTCACGCTGAGCTAAACGTAGAGGAACACCTTGTGGAAACACTTGTCCGTCTGTCGTTCTACTGCTTCGCGGCGGCCACGATCGCCTTCGTCGCTTCGGCGGCGTGCTACCTCGCCTATGCCGTCGGTCGCGTCCGGTTGCGCCGGACAGCGCTCGCGACGGATGCGGGGCCGGCGCTCGTCACTCATGAGGCGAGCTTCCAGCCAGCGTCGTCAGGCATTGGCCGCTTCGCTACCCTGCTGGCCTGGTTCGGCGTCGGGTTCCAGGCGGTGTCGATCCTATTGCGGACAATCGCCGCGGGGCGTCTGCCTCTCTCAAACATGTATGAATTCTCGACCACCTTCGTCCTTATCGCCGGGGTCATCTATTTGCTCTTCGAGCGCTGGTACGGGGTGCGACAGCTCGGCGCCATCATCCTGCCGATCATTGTCGCGATGTGCGCCTATATCTGGCTGTTGCCTGCTGATCTGCGTGAGGTAAATGCGCTGATCCCAGCGCTTCAGAATCAGCCGCTGATGACGACCCACGTGTCCCTGGCAATCCTGGCTTACGCCGCATTCGCGGTCGCGTTTGCCGCTGCCGTTCTCTTCCTGATCGCCAACCGCTGGCGGGTGGCGTGGCTGCCCAGTCCCGACCTTCTCGATGATCTCGGCTACCGGGCGGTAACGATCGGATTCCCGGCCATGTCGCTCGTGCTGATCCTCGGATCGGTGTGGGCCTATCGGGCCTGGGGCACGTATTGGCAATGGGATCCAAAAGAAACCGCCGCGCTCTTTACGTGGCTTATCTACGGTGTCTACCTCCACACGCGCTCCCTGCGGGGCTGGCGAGGCAGCCGCAGCGCGGTGATCTTACTGGTCGCGTTCGCCGCGGTAGTCTTCACCTACTTCGGGAACTATGTGTTCGGCGGGCTCCACGCGTATGGCGGAGTTTGAGAACACCGTGCCGGCGCCTGCTCCCGCGGCCTCCAGGCGTGGATCAGGAGAGCGGGGCGGAGAGACGCGGCAAATCAACTCACCAATCCTCGGCCTGCTGGTCGCGGCAGTGATCATCGTGACCGCTCTGGCTATCGGCGCCCAGTCGGGCTGGGAGTCGATCGGCACCGGTGGCATCAACCAGAGCCTCTTGCCAAAAGTTGGCGACGTGGCGCCCGATTTTCAAACCGAGGACGTGTTCGGCAACCCCGTCCGGCTCTCCCAGTTCCGAGGGCAGCCGGTTTGGCTCATGTTCTGGGGCTCGTGGTGCCCACCCTGTCGCGCGGAGTTCCCGGATATCCAGGCAGCGTATTCCCAGCTCGAACCGCAAGGGCTGCGCATGCTCGGTGTCAGCCTCCGCGAGTCGCCCCTCGACGCGGCCGCGTACGCGGGAGCCAACGGCGCGACGTTTCTGGTGCTGAGCGATCCCGACGAGCGTGATACAGGATCCGCGTATCCGATCTTCAACTTTCCAACTCACATCTTCATTGATCGGGATGGGATCATCAGGTCGATCGTTCTCGAAGACATGGATACCGAGCAGGCGGTGGCCGAGGCGGCGAGCGTGCTCGCCGCCTCGGTTTCAAGACCCGCCATCGAGGCCGAATCTGCTGGCTAGTCCAGACAGGCGATCATGATGCAGACGCCGTCCGGTGGCGTGCAGATGCCGCAGCTTTCATTGCAACAGACCTGTCCGGGCGGGCAGATCGCCGGGCCACATGGCACCCCTGGGTCACTGGATGGCTCACAGAAGAGCTCGATGCACCCGCCGCCGAGCGGCGCGCAAATGCCGCAGCTCTCGTTGCAGCAGTATTCTCCCGGCCCGCAGACGCTGGCGCCGCACGACTCGCCAGGCGGCGGCGCGGGTGGGCAATACTCGTCCGCGCATACCTGATCAAGGCCCACGCAGAGGCCGCAGCTCTCATTGCAGCAGTACTCGCCGGGACCACACATCGTCTGATTGCACGGTTCACTGACGCAGAGATCCTCGGAGCAGGTGACGTCGTCCGGAATACAGATGCCACCGCATTGTGGGCAACAGGTCGTCCCCTCGATACAGAGGATCACCGCACATGGGTTGTGATCGTCGATGGGAAGGCAGACTCCAGAGCAATCCGCTCCCGCGGTGACGGGATCGCAGCTATCGCTCGGGTCTTCAACACAGGCGAACCCTTCAGGGCATGGTAACCCCACCAACCCGCCGCACATCCCGCCGGGTGTCGAGACCTGCGCCGAACCCCGCCGTCGTGCCGCGAGGGTAATCGCACCGCCGGCCAAGGCCCCCAACAGGGTACGTCGCGAGCGTGAACGAGAGAGTGTTTTTGTCCAACGATCGAACCGGTTGTTCTCCACTCTCGCCCCCCAAAGTCTCACCGCGTGAACGCGTGTGCCGTCTCCTCCTGTCAACGCGGGAGCCGCGGCAAGCGTTCCTCGACGACTAGGAAGAGTTCGGCGAACCAGCTCTGCGCCGCGTGCTCACAGCGCCACTGCGCTATCTTATGTCACTCTCTGGGGCCCTGTTATACTGCCGACGCCGTCCGCAGCGGCGAGTGCCCGTGTCGGTACCGTCGAATCCCGACGGCTGGGTTGGGGCGAGGGGAAACGTGACGATTGCACGCGGCTGGCGTACCTGGCTTCGTCCTGGGATGCAGGTCAAACGGTGGGCTGCGCTCTTCCTGCTTGGCACGGTTCTGACTGGGCTGTCTGTCGCGATGGGACTGGTGTACTCCTATCGCTATGTCCCGTTCCCGGAGCCGGTGAGCGGGCTGGTGGAGGCGGTCACGCTGCAATTCCTGCCGCGTGAGTTGCGGTTCCTCATTGTCTTCAGTCTCGGCATCGCGTTCATGGTCTACGGGTTCTACCGGTTCAGCCGCGAGCTCATACTGCCGGTGCTCGCCCACAGCAAGGCCGACAAAGGACTTGTCCAAATCGTCGCCGAACACCGATTCGGGTTGAGCCGGCCGGAGGTCAATGTCGTCGCCATCGGCGGTGGCACCGGCCTTGCCACGCTGCTGCGGGGCTTGAAACGTCACGACGTTTCGATCACCGCCATTGTCACGGTCGCCGACGACGGCGGCAGCACGGGCAAGATTCGCTCCGCCTACGACATCCCGGCCCCGGGGGATATCCGCAACTGTCTCGTGGCTCTCGCCGACGACGAATCCCTGGTGTCTCGCCTCTTTCAATATCGATTCACTCAGGCTAGGTCGGAACTGGACGGACATTCCTTTGGCAATCTGTTTATTACCGCGTTGACCAAGGTGACCGGCAGCTTCGAGCGGGCCGTCATCGAATCGGCCTCCGTGCTCAACATTCGCGGCCGCGTCCTGCCCTCCACCTTGGAGAATGTGCGGTTGGATGCCGAGCTCATCGACGGCACCATGATTGAGGGTGAATCAAAGATCCAGTACAAAGAGGCGCCCATCCATCGCGTGCGGCTCTTCCCAGGAGACCCTGCCGCTTATCGTCCGGCCGTGACCGCCATTCTCAACGCCGATCTCATCGTCCTTGGCCCCGGAAGTCTCTATACCAGCATCGTGCCGAACCTCCTGGTTCCCGACATCGTCCGCGCCGTGCGCGCCGCCTCCGCACCGAAGATTTATGTCATGAACGTCGCGACACAGACCGGCGAAACCGACCACTTCACCGCCCTTGACCATCTCGCGGTCGTCGACGAGCAACTCGGAGCGGGCGTGCTCGATGCAGTACTGATCAACAGCAACACGGCGTCGGCCGAGGCAATCGGTCCGGACCTCCCAATCGAACCACTCTTGCCTGATTCGTGGGACCGTCTCGATCCGCGCATACGGGTGATCGCGCGGGACGTCGTGTCCGAGCATAATCCGCTACGGCACGACCCAGATAAACTTGCGATTGCGCTCTTTGCGCTGACGAACGGCAGGTGGCATGAGGATGCGCCTCCTCTCGACTTCGCGCCGCATGTCGACCGTGCCAACGCGCCGCGGGGGGATCTCGTTGCCGCGAGCGGCGCCAGGGAGTAACCAATGGTCTATCGCGTCGGAATCAACGGATTCGGCAGAATCGGCCGGCAAGCGTTCAAGGCGATACAGCAAGGCAACTTCAGCGACCTCTTCGAGGTTGTTGCCGTCAATGACCTGGCACCACCCGAAACACTGTCGACACTTCTCAGGTATGACTCAACGTATGGCCGTTTCGATGCCGACATCGAAGCGGTTGACAAGACTCTCCGGGTCAATGGCAAAGAGATCGCCGTTTTCGCCGAGAAGCAGCCGCGGAGAATTCCCTGGAAGGCGCAGGAGGTCGATGTCGTCATCGAGTCGACCGGTTTCTTTACGAATGCCGACGATGCCCGGGGACATATCAAGGCGGGAGCCGACAAGGTCGTGATCTCAGCGCCGGCGAAAGAAGAGGACGTCACCATCGTCCTCGGCGTCAACGAGGCAACATACGATCCGGAAGAGCACGACATCATCTCGAACGCGTCGTGCACGACGAACTGTCTGGCGCCGGTGGCCAAGGTGCTACTGGACAATTTCGGTATACGTCGCGGCATGATGACGACCGTGCATTCGTTCACCAACGATCAGGTCGTGCTGGACGGTCCCCACAAGGATCCGCGACGCGCCCGCGCTGCGGCACAAAACATCATTCCGACAAGCACCGGGGCCGCGAAAGCCGTTGCGCTTGTCATTCCGCAGCTCAAGGGCAAGTTCGACGGCACGTCGCTACGAGTTCCCACACCAACGGTGTCGATCATCGATTTCGTGATCGAGACCGAACAAAACGCCACCGCGGAGGACGTGAACGCCGCGTTCCGAGCGGCGGCGGACAGCGAGCAGATGCAGGGCATCCTTGGCTACTCGGACGAGCCGCTTGTGTCGTCTGACTTCCGCGGCGATTCTCGCTCCGCGGTCGTCGATGGTCTGTCCACTATGGCTCTGGGCGACAATCTGGTGAAGGTGCTGGCCTGGTACGACAACGAGTGGGCCTACGCCTGCCGCGTCGCCGAGCTCGTCGCGCTCATCTGCGAGCAGGGTATCGCCGCGGACGACGAGTAACGGCCCCGGTCGTTGTCCTCGAGCGCAGACGGAGCACCGATCAATGACCAAGCGGTCGATTACCGAGACCGAGGTTCGCGGCAAGCGAGCGCTGGTCCGGGTCGATTTCAATGTGCCCTTGCGCGATGGCGAAGTTGCCGACGACACTCGCATCCGGGCCACACTTCCGACGATCGAGGATCTTCTGCATCGGGGCGCGGCGGTGGTGCTGGCGACCCACCTCGGACGCCCGAAGGGAAAACCTGATCCCGCCTACTCTGTCGCGCCGATCGCGCGTCGGTTGAGTGAACTCCTCGGCGCCTCAGTCGCTACCGTCCCAGTTGTCGTCGGTCCCGAGGCGGAGCAAGCTGCCGCGGCATTGGACCCCGGCGAAGTCCTGCTGATCGAGAACACCCGATTCGAACCGGGCGAAGAGTCCAATGACCCAGCCCTGGCTGGTGCCCTGGCCAGACTTGGCGATCTCTTTGTCAACGACGCGTTCGGGGCCGCTCATCGCGCGCACGCCTCGACGGTCGGAGTGGCGGAGCGGTTGCCGTCCTACGCGGGTCCGCTCCTGCAACGTGAAGTGACGACTCTTTCGCGTCTCATGGACAACCCCGAGAGACCGTTCGTGGCCATTCTCGGAGGAGCGAAGGTCTCGGACAAGCTCGGCGTGCTCGACCACTTATTGGGCAAGGTTGACGCGCTGTTGCTCGGGGGAGGGATGGCCAATACGATGCTCCTCGCGCAAGAACATGAAATCGGGTCGTCCCTCGCCGAGCCAGATAGGGTCAACGATGCCCGACGGCTCGTGGACAGGGCGGCTGAGAGGGGAGTCTTGCTGTTGGCTCCCACCGACGTCGTCACCGCTGAGTCGCTCGAGAGCACGGTGACGAAGGTTGTCTCGGTCGCAGATGTTTCTGCGGACCAGTCGATTTTCGACATTGGGCCGGACACTATCGCCCGCTATTGCCAAGAGATCTTCACCGCGGGGACGGTTTTCTGGAACGGTCCGATGGGCGTATTCGAGCTCCCGGCGTTTGAGAACGGGACACTCGCGATCGCTCGCTGCGTCGCCGATGCTAACGCCTTCACTGTTGTCGGCGGCGGCGACTCGCTAGCGGCGATCGAGGCGGCGGGAGTCGGAGAGCGCATCGATCATATCGCGACGGGCGGAGGCGCTTCCTTGGAGTACCTCGAGGGACGTACCCTACCGGGCATCGCCGCACTTCCCGACGCCTGAGCGTTTGCGGCAGCGGCGTCAAGTGCTGCGGTGGTACGATTACAGTTCGGACTAACGAAGCCTGGCCAATCCCCTGAGCACCGTAGTGTTGGAGTGAGCATTCGGCGATGCAGACAGCAATCAATATCGCGATGATCGTCCTTTCCGTCCTCATGATCACGCTGATCCTGATGCAGACGAAAGGCTCATCGTTCACCGGAGCCTTCGGCAGCGACGCCGGATCGATCAATCGCACCCGACGGGGCGTTGAGAAGACGCTTTTTCAGGTCACGATAGGAACCGCTGGCGCCTATGTCCTACTGGCGATCGCCAACAGTTTCTTTGTTTAAGGAAGGACTGACCGGTTGCCGCGGTCTCGCGACTGACCTATACTCGCGGTCGTTCTGAACAACGCCGGAGAGTGACGTGCTGCTCTGGCAGGAGGCTGTGACATGATGGGTCTTGGTTGGCAGGAACTTGTAATCGTCCTCGTCATCATCATGATCATTTTCGGCGCCGGCAAGCTGCCTGAGGTAGCGAAGTCGCTCGGACAGGGTGTGAAGGAATTCAAGCAAGAGTCGGCTGGCGGAACTGATAGCCTCGCTGCCGCCTCTGCGTCGAGTGGTGATCGCTTCGACAGTGCCCCGTCGACCGACCAGACGAAAGTTCGCGCGGACGAGATCTAATCGCATTCTCGCGAGGCAGCTTTTGAGTAGCGGCGCCGCGAGCGGGGCAATCCGCCCCGCTCGTTTTCTTGTGCGGTCATGAGTTGTGTCGCCGGCGCCCCGAGGCACCAATGACACCAGATGGCAATGTCACACCGGCCTTGAACCCGGAGGCAACGGCGGATGCCGGCCTCGCCGAGCATGCAGCTGAGCCGGCGTCGAGCGCGAAGAATCAGGCGAGTCGGGCGGTGAGAGAGGTCGTCGAGACACAGCTGCTCGCCGCACTCATCTTTTTTCTCGTCCGGCTGGTCGTGCTCAATTTCCG
>JAHWJF010000313.1 GCA_019348515.1 Chloroflexota bacterium
CCCCCGACGTCGATTTCCGGCCTGCTCGAGCGCAACTCACTAACGCCATCAATCATGCGTTCCAACACCGCGCCGTGCCCAGCCGCACCCCCCGTGGGCACCGTCAGACGCGCCACGATGCGGTTCTCGTTGTCGAGCAGCGCGAGCTTGAGGTTCGTCCCCCCGAGATCAATCCCGATCGCACCTGCCTTGGCGTTCATGCTCGGAGAACCAGATCCACGCTCATGAGGCATCGCACTCAGGCGCTCTCCGCAGCGAGCATTGATTCGCCGGCCGCTTGGTCGAGCCAGCAGTGCCATCCGGTCTCGAAAAGAAACCAGTCACGAAGGGATCGATCACTACCGCACGCCGGCTCTTCACCATCATCTCTCCTGAATCGCCAACGTCGAACCGGCATGTAACACCCGCCCTGCATGAGTTTCGCATTCTCGACCGCAGGCAACCGCTGTCAAGCGGTGAAACGGAAACGGGCCGGCAAGTGTCATTATGATAGACTGTACGTACAGGGCGTACGGTCACCCGCGCCTGTATCGCCGTTGTCCTCGCACCCGTCATTGCCTCGCTCCGCCGCTGCCTCGCCTGGGGTCTCCTGGTGTTGGCGAGCGGCTGCACGAGCGTCGAGGGAAGCTGGCATGCCGAACCGTGATGAACAGCAGCACGACTCGCAACAGGATGTGCCGCCGGTCGGCAGGCCCCGCGGCGCCGTCTGGCGTGCCCTGCAGGCCGATGGAGTCGTCTGGGAAGGTCAGGTGCTCCTCATCGGCGACGACGTCGACCTTGCCGCCCGCATGATCGTCACCCACCGTCGTGTCGTCTTCGTCCGGGGCGGTGAGCTTGCCCTGGACATGCCGAGGAGTTGGCTCCGCCCCGAGCCGGTACTGCGCCGCGATGGGGTACTCGACCTGTTCGTGACTATGCCCGACGCCAACCTCTTCGATGAGCCGCTCCGGGTGCCGATCCGGATGCGGGAGGGACATTCCGCCGCGGGGCACATCATTGCCATGCTGGCCCCGAGTGGGGTCCGCCGCATTTCACCGGACGCGTTATCCGGAATCGAGCGCGCCCGGGAAGCGACGCCGCCGCCACGCTTTGGCGGCTTCTGGGACGATATCGAGCGCGACCCGCTCCCACCTGAGAATGGGCTCGTCGGAGCGGTCGACGACTTCGACCAGTATCCGGACCTGCTCGATTCCAGCGAAGCCCATCCCGATTTGGCGCCGCTCGAACCACCCGATCGCGTCCTGCGCGCACCGATGACAGCGCAACGCCGGCAGCATGCAAGCGCGTTTCCTATCACCGGCATGTTGCCGCGCGATCAGCGGCGTTCTCCCTGGCGGCTGCTTATTCGACTCGGAGCGTTGACCGTGCTGCTCGGCACCGCGGCGGCACTCGGCGCGGGTCGACTGGACATTCAGGTGCCCGGCTCGGCAAATCAGCCCATCCTCGCGGCTCCTACCGCCACGATCCCGGCAACGGGCTCTCCGTCCGATGCGCCGGACACGACGCTTTCTCCTGAAGAGGAGTCCGCCGCCTCAATCGGCGTCGGCGGCCCGGCCGCGCAGATCTCGACTGAAGATCAGACGGCAACCGCCATTGCCGCCATTGCCGCGACGGAAACCCCGACCCCGGTACCCGTGGCTGGCAGCCCCGCCCCAATTGCCGCCCCAACCGAACCGGTCATTCCGACGCCGGCCCCGACGGCAGCGCAACCCGTTCCTACGGCGACGGCACAACCATCACCGGCAGTTGCGCCCGCGCCAACCGAGTCGCCCGCTCCAGCAGCGGAGACTCAACCTCCGACCCAAGCGGCCGCGACTCCGGCGCAACCGTCCTTGACCCAGGCGGCGGCAGTCGCCGGGGACGAGCCGCCGGCGCAAGAGATCGTCGTTGGTCCGCTCCGGATTGCATTTGCGATGGCTCTTCGCGCGGAGAGTCTTCCCCGCTACGCCCTACCCCCTGGCTCCGGTGAATGGGTGCTATTGGTCGCCGAGATCACTAATGAGACTGATGCTCCGGCGACGCTGGCAATGAGTGACCTACGCCTGTTCGATCGCGGAGCCGGCACTGTCGTGGACCTGGACACCGGCATGGACGTCATCGCGACTCTGGCTGGCTTTGACCCTGCCTGGACGAGCCAGGATGTCATTCCTCTCGAGCCGGGAGCATCGGCGGAGACGTTGCTCCTCTATCTCCTCCCGCCCGGCTCGAGTGACGATCTGGCCCTGATCGTGGGTCAGGCGTCCATCGATCTCGCACCGGTGCTGGCGCTAGGGGAGACGGCGCCCGCGGAGACTCCGGAGCTCGTCGAGGCCACGGTCACGGACGTCCTCGACGGATCGCGGATTACCGTCGACGTTGCCGGGCTCCAGGAGACGGTGCAATACCTGGGCTTTCAGGCGCCAACCGCGGAAGCCTGTTTCGCCACGGAAGCAACCGCCGCGAACGCCGAGCTGGTTCGAGGACAACAGGTCTGGTTAGAGCGCCAGGCGTCTGATCGGGCCGCCGATGGCGCCCTCCTGCGCGATGTCTGGATCACCGGGCAGAATGGGAATCGTGCACTTGTGACGGCGCGTCTACTCGAAGCTGGGGCCGGGACCCCAGCGCCGTCCGCCCCTGATACCAGATATCAAGCGTGGCTCGAGGCCTCGGCGGCCCTCGCTCTTTCAAATGGCGCCGGGTTGTGGGGCGCTTGCGGGGACGCTCCCGCGAGTGCGGCTGTTGGCCCGGAAGACGCGCCGCGGCTCGCCTTTCTGAGCGCCGGCTGGCGCCATCGCTCGGGTCTCGGTCGCTGATTCATCGTTGAATCCAGCAACCCGCACTACTCTCTACGGATGAGTTCAACGTTGGGGTGGCGGGATCACGCTACCCATCAGACGCCCCTTGCACTGCGCCCCAGCCATTGGCACCATCCTCCCGGCACGGAGATCGGCAGACAGGTGCCGGAGGGATCTCGAAAGTGACGACGGTGACAACGATGTCCGGTGATGGTTCGCCACCGGACGGATCCCGCTACGATGCGATCGTCGTTGGCGCGGGCCACAACGGTCTCATCGCCGCGGGCTATCTGTCCAAGGCCGGGAAAAAGGTGCTCGTGTTGGAGCGGCGCTCCATTATTGGCGGCGCCACCGTCACCGAGGAGTGGTTCCCGGGCTATCATCTCTCAACCTGTTCCTACGTTTGTAATCTGCTTCTGCCCGAGGTCATCGCGGACCTGGAGCTGGAGCGGCACGGCTACGAGGTCCGTCCATTCGATCCGCAGTATTTCGTTCCCTTCCCCGACGGCTCCTATTTCATGAGCTTCCTCGATGGTCGGCAGACGAGAGAACAGATTGCCAAGTTCTCGCAACGCGACGTCACCGGGTACGACGCCTACTGGGAAACGTGGGACCGCATCGTCGAACGGATGCGCCCGTTGTTACTGCAACCGGCTCCCACCTGGGACCAGATCGAGGCGCGCTTCTCTGGACCTCAGGGACAGGAGGACTGGCGCACCCTGGCTCGCAAGAGCATCGCCGAGCTTCTCGACGAGTATTTCGAGTCCGATCAGATCAAGGCCCCTCTCTCCACAGGCGGGGTCATCGGCGTCAACGCCGGCCCCATGACGCCCGGCACTTGTTATGTCAAATATCACCACCTCATCGGGAGCATCGCGGGGCACCAGGGGGCCTGGGGGTTCGTTCGTGGTGGGATGGGCAGTATCCCGAAAGCGATCGCGGCCTTCGGCCGTGAGCGCGGGGTCGAGGTCATGACCGACAGCGAAGTTGCCGAGATCGAGATTCAAGATGGGTCGGCGAAGAGCGTCCGCACCATCGATGGCCGCCGCTATTTCGCCGACATCATCCTCTCGAATGCCGACCCCACTCGCACCTTCCTGGGGATGGTCGGCGAATCGCGGTTACCGGCGGCGTTCGCGGATGGCGTCAAGCGGATCAAGGTCAAAGGCTCGGTAGTGAAAGTGCTGATGGCGCTTGGGGAATTGCCGAACTTCACGGCCATGCCAGGCACGTCGGTCGGCCCTCAACACACCGGCGGTATCGTCATCAATCCCTCGGTCGACTATCTGGAAACTGCCTGGGATGACTGCAAACGTGGTCATCCGAGTCGCCGCCCGTTCATGGACTGCTACATCCAGACCGCAACCGAGGAGGGCCTCACGCCGCCAGGCAAGCACACCATGAGTCTCTTTGTGCAGTACGCGCCGTACGACCTGGCGCAAGGCACCTGGGACGAGCGCCGCGGAGAGATCGGCGCAAACACCATCGAGACGCTTGCGATGTTCGCACCGAACATCCCCGATGCCCTCGAACACGTCGAAGTGCTCGGGCCGCCGGACATCGAGCGCATCATCGGCATCACCGGCGGCAACATCTTCCATGGCGAGATCCTGCCGGACCAGATGTTCGGCTACCGGCCCGTCCCCGGTTTCAGCGACTACCGGACACCAGTCGACCGCCTCTATCTATGCGGTTCTGGCGCGTGGCCGGGTGGCGCCGTCTTCGGCGCGCCGGGTCGCAACTGTGCGATCGAGGCACTCCGCGATCTCGGCAGTAACCCATCCCTCGTCGCGACCGCCGCTGACTGAGTGGCAGGTGCAGAACCCGGAAGCTGCTGCCGGCGCCCCCGAGCACAACCCACTCCGAGCGCCTCGAGCCGGCGTGGTAAAGGGAGGGGAACCGCTGCCCTTAGCGGCATGCGGATGACCATATTCGGATTCGCGCCGCCTGTTGGTCTCACTCTGTGTTGTCGAGCACCTCAAGCACTGGCGCGAACGCTTCCACCCCGGCGACCGTGGTCGGGTCCAGCCAGACCTGAACATGACCGATCCCAGCCGCGGCGTAAGCGCGCAACGCCGTTGCCAACTCCTCAGTCGACCCCGAAAGGGCTCGCCCCACCCGTGCGTCCGCAACCCAATAGTCGCCAGGGCGTGCATGACCCGCAACGTCGACGAGCAGCGAGGCCGATCGTCCGAGGGTGGCCGGGTCGCGGCCTGCCTCCTGGCAGGCGGCGTCAACGGCGTCGTTCAAAGAGCGAATCGACTCCGGATTGCTCCCGAAATCCGCGTTCCACGCGTCGGCGTAGTCAGCGGCGAGACCGAGCATGCGCGGACCGGAGCCGCCGACCATTATC
>JAHWJF010000314.1 GCA_019348515.1 Chloroflexota bacterium
CGTTCCGCTCGTCGGCTATATCGCCGAGCACATTGTCGCGGTCCAGACCGACCACTAGAACAAGATGGACCTAAGCCTCGGCATCGCGACTGGATCAGGTCTTCAAATCGCGTTGTTCGTGACGCCCGTGCTCGTCTGGATCAGCGTCCTGTTGGGAAACCCGATAACGTTGGTCTTCAACAGTTGCCAGTTGCCGGGGCTGATCGGCAGGGACCTGATCGCGGTGCTCATCTCGGTTGACGGCGAATCAAATTGGCGAGAAGGCGTGCAATTACTGCCGTTGTATCTCATGCTTGGGATCGCGTTCTATTTCGTCGGATGAGGGAAGTCAACGTGGGCTCCGAAATCGGCATGCTCGATACGTTGCGCGCCTCCGGGGCGCTCAAGCAGGGGCATTTTTTGCTTTCCTCGGGTCGACACAGCGACCAGTACATCGAAAAATTCGATCTTCTGCGCCAACCGGGCGCCACGTCCAGAGCCTGTGCACTGATCGCGGAGCGGGTTTCAAGCCAGGCAATCGATGTTGTTGTCGGCCCCACCACGGGCGGCGTCATTCTCGCTTTCGAAGTGGCGCGCCAGCTCGGGGTAAACGCCGCATACGCGGAACGATCTGGCGGGAATGAAACCGGCCGCGAGTTCCGCCGAGGGATAACGTTCGCGAAGGGGGCACGCGTCCTCGTCGTCGACGACATCCTGACCACGGGGGGATCGGTCCGCGAAACACTCGCTGCCCTGGACGCCCATGACGTCGATGTCATAGGCGTTGCGTTACTCGTTGACCGGTCCGGTGGAGCGGCGAGTGTGGGTGTGCCCGGATTTTCACTTGTATCGCTGGATATCGTGTCGTGGGAGCGGGAACTGTGTCCGCTTTGTCAACGCGGGGTGCCTCTTGTCAAGCCGGGAACTACACCGTCGAAGGCGAGTTGATCAGGACCCGGTAATTCAGGACCCCAGTGGCGGTTCGGCCATACGGGCGCGAAGCTCGTCCTGCAACGCAACCAGGTCAGTAAGCCGCTGATCGATCTGGACCAGGAGATCGGGCCGAGGCCGTTCCACATACTCATCCCGGAGCTCGATAATCATCTGGGCGAGCCGGCCAATCGTTCGTACCGTGTGGACCGGGTCGGCTTCTCGAGTTGCATACGAATAGCCGCTCACGTGCTCTGGTCCTTGCCGTTCGGTAGCGGCGCACCGCCTAGGACATCTTTGAGCTCCTGTTCCCCGAGAACGGGAACGCCGAGCTCGCGGGCACGCTCTGCTTTGCTGCCGGGGTCCTCACCCGCGAATACCACGGCCGTGTTGCGGGAGACTGAACCGGCGACATTGGCCCCTGACCGCCGGAGAGCCGCCTCAGCTTCTGACCGGGTCATCTCCGCGAGTCGTCCGGTGACGACTACGCTCTTGCCAGCGAGAGGGCCGCTGGCCGGGCCATCACCTGCATCATCATCAACGGTCCGGACCCCGGCGCTGCGAAGTTTTTCGATGACGGCGAGATTCTCAGGCGTGTGGAGAAAGTCGAACACTCCCTGTGCTTGGACAGGGCCGATGCCCGGCACGCTGTCAATCGTTTCGACGTCGGAGGCGATGAGGTTGTCGAGAGAGTGGAACCGGTCCGCCAGCAGGCGGGATGATCGCTCACCGACAAACGGAATCCCAAGGCCAAAAATCAGCCTTTCCAAGGGTCGCTGCTTACTTGCCTCCACGGCGACACGCAGATTGTGGGCGCTGATCTCCCCCAGTCCTTCGAGTTCAGCGATAGCGCGCCAGTCGAGCGAATAGATGTCGCCCAGGTCGCGGATCATCCCGAGATCGACGAATCGGTCCGCCAGTTTTTCACCGAGGCCCTCAATATCCATCGCTGCCCGAGAGACGAAGTGGTGCACATGACGCTTGAGTTGAGCGGGACAGGCCGAGTTGGTGCAGTACCGTGCCGCTTCGCCTTCAGCGCGATGAGTTGGAGATCCGCATGCCGGGCAGTTGGCCGGCATCTCGAACTCTCGTTCGTCTCCAGTGCGTCTTTCGAGTAAGACCTGCACGACTTGAGGGATCACGTCTCCCGCCCGCTGCACGACAACAATGTCACCGATGCGGATGTCCTTGCGGCGGATCTCATCTTCGTTGTGAAGCGTGGCTCGGCTCACGATCACGCCACCGATGTTGACCGCCTCGAGCATGGCGAGGGGCGTAAGAGCTCCAGTGCGCCCGACATTGACGACGATGTCGTTAACTCGGGTCGTCTGCTGGGTAGCGGGAAACTTGAAGGCTGTCGCCCAGCGCGGTTCTCGCGAGACGAAGCCAAGCTCCTCTTGCTGCCTGAGATCGTTGACCTTGATCACGACGCCGTCGATCTCGAATCCGAGCGACGCTCTGCGATTGAGCCACCATTCGCAGCGCGACCAGACGCCATCAATCGAGTCGTCAACCGCCGCGTCCAGCGAAGTCTGGAAGCCGAACTGGCGCAACGCATCGAGCGCTTCGGTGTGGAACGCGATCGGTGCGCCGCCTTCAGCATAGCCAATTCCGTACGCAAGGAGTCGCAAAGGTCGACGGGCAGTGATGGTGGGATCGAGTTGGCGCAACGAGCCAGCCGCCGCATTGCGAGGGTTCATGAACGGCCGGCCGCCGTCGGCTAGGATCTGCTCGTTAAGTTTCTCGAAATCAGCCTGCCTCATGAACACTTCACCACGAACCTCAATCAGCCGTGGAATGGTCGTCTCGTTCTCGCTCATCAGCCGCAATGGAAGATTGCGGATCGTGCGGAGGTTGGCGGTGACGTCCTCGCCGGTCAACCCGTCCCCGCGCGTGGCCCCGCGCTGCATGACGCCGTCGACATACGTGAGAGCTACAGCCAGGCCGTCGATCTTGGGTTCGCTGACGAACGTGAAGCGAGCGCCGGGGAGATTCCGCGCGAGCCGTGCGGCCCAGGCGTCGAGATCGGCCCGGTTATAGACATTGCTCAGCGAGAGCATCGGGAGCGGGTGGCGGATCTGGTTGAACTTCCCCTGCGGTGCGATGCCGACCCGCTGGGTAGGTGATTCGGGGGAGACTAGCTCCGGGTGAGCCGCCTCGATCTCACGCAGTTCGCGCAACAGCGCATCATATTCCGCGTCCGTCGCAGTGGGTTGATCGAGAATATAGTAATCGTAGTTGTGCTTCTCAATGGCCCTGCGCAGAGCATCGACTCGGCGCTCCAGAGACGTTGCGTCGCTGGCGACATCCGGCATTGGCAGTGGCTCCTCCGAGAAGAGCAGCGCAGGCGGTCCTTCGGTTGAGTACAATGTAGGTCGGCGGGTGTCCGTACGCCCTGAGTTTACCATAGCTGTCTATCGGGCCGATCCGCGTGTGAGCGGATCCTCCCGCACTCGAGCGATGGCCGAAGCAGAGCAAGGATCAATCAACGACGATCCGGTTCGGGCTGCAGCCGTCAGTGGGGCGCCCTTTCACCATCTCGCGCAGCGAGCGGAAGCCTTCATCACCGAACAGGGCGGCCGCGCCTCCGAGGATCTCCTGATCTCCCATGTATTTGGCTCCTCCGGTTCGCCGGCACTGTGGCGTCCGTTGCTCCGGAATGTCCTCGGCCAACATCAGGGCCTCGTACTCCGCGGAGACGGGGCCTGGCTCCTGACGGATGCACGTCCTGAATCGGGAGCCAGCCCTCTTGAAACGTTCGTTGTTCTCGACGTGGAGACGACGGGACTGCAGCCGAGCCGGCACCGGATCATCGAGATCGCGATTGCTCGCTTTAACGACGGCCTCGCGGCAAGCCAATGGGCATCGCTGTGCCATCCTGGGCGCCGGATTCCTGCGTACATCGTCAAGCTCACCGGTATCGATGACGACCTGTTGCGCGATGCTCCCCCCTTCGAGGAGATCGCGGAAACGGCTGTTGAATTGCTAACCGGAGCGATCGTCGTGGGCCACAACGTGGAGTTCGATCTAAGCTTTCTTAACGAGGAGCTGAAGCGGATTAATTTGCCGCCGATTGTCAATGATCGAGTCGATACGCTGACCCTCGCGTCCCGACTTCTTCCGGGACTTCGCAAGCCGACCTTGCAGGCGGTCGCGCAGCACCTCGGCATAGCGGGGCGCCCAGGTTCTCGTCATCGCGCAGGCCCGGACGCCGTCGTCACTGGCAAGGTCGCCGTCGCGCTGTTCCAGCACGCCAGGGATGCCGGTTTTCAGTCGCTCGATGACCTGAAATCGATCGGCCGCCCGACGACGCGCCGGCCTCGGGAACGGATGCCGCGTGCGAGCTCAGTCGTTGACCGTACGATGCTCGCGTCGATCCCGCGGGCACCGGGGGTCTACCTCATGCGGGATGCAAACGAGCAGGTTGTTTACGTCGGAAAGGCCAAGAACCTGCGGGATCGCGTAGGAACCTATTTCTCACAGCCGCTCGGATACACCCGAAAGATGGATGGGCTCATCGAATCGCTTTCGCGAATCGAGGTTGAAGTCGTCGGGTCTGAACTTGAGGCTTTGCTGCTGGAGTCCCAGCTCATTCGGCGCTATCAACCTCGGTATAACACCGCGCTGCGTTCTCATGAACAGTATCCGTTCATTCGCGTGGACGTCGCGAATCCCTGGCCCAGGGTGAGTCTCTCGAAGTCGCGCAAAGATGATGGGGCCCGTTACTTTGGCCCGTTCCGGAGCGCCGCGACCGCACGGAAGACCGTGGACCTGATTAACCGTGTCGTCCCCTTACGGACGTGCACCCGTTCCTTTCGCGATGCTCGCTCGTACGGATCCCCCTGTCTTCAATTGGATCTTGGACGCTGTCTCGGCCCGTGCGTCGGTCGAGCAGACCGCGACCAGTACATATCGTTAGTGCGGAGCGTGGTGGACTACATTGACGGGCGCGATCAAGCTCTGCACGACGTTCTCTGGGCAAACCTGGAGGAGGCGGCCGCCGTCCTCGATTTCGAACGCGCATCTCGGTTGCGTCGGGATTTGCAGGCGTCCCTGTCCCTGACCGCGGCACAGCGGAGGCTGCGAGAATCAACGGAGGCAAACTGGGTGCTGCTGGTCACCGCGGCGCCCGGACCGGGATATCGTGAGGTCATGGTCGTTCTTGGCGGGAGGCTGTGGGCGAAAGTGCAGATCCCGGACGCGGCGCC
>JAHWJF010000315.1 GCA_019348515.1 Chloroflexota bacterium
ACGGATGCGGTAGGTCTGGCCGACAGGCAGGTTGGTGAAGAGCACCTGACCGTGACCGTTGGAGCAGCGCGTGCGTTACCCGAACGGATGCCCCCGCAGGCACGATCGGATCATTGCACACGCAGTACCCCAGCCTGGCGTTGCCATCGTCGGATGAGACCGCTAGGGTGAGGATGGCCACCAGGATCGTCGGTGGTCCTGTTTCCCCATTCAATCTCCTCAGGAGGGCTCCATGACTCACTCCGCGTTTGATGCCTTCACCCGGCGCACCGCAGGCATCTCCCGCCGTCGCTCGCTGATGACGCTGGGCGGAGCCGGTTTAGCGGCCGCCCTCGGTGGCCCGTTGGGGACTGAGGCCAAGAAGAACAAGAATAAGAACGCCAAGAAGAAAGCCAAGAAGCAGGCCAAGAAGAAATGCCAGCAGCAAGTGCCGCAGTGTGAAACCGCGCTCGCCCAAGCGCAGGCCCTGGATGGGTTCTATTGTTGCCAGTTCCTCTCCACCTGCGATGCGGCAGGGTTCATCCAGTGTCTTGCCAATGTGTCTACCAACTAGCGGGATTACCTGCCTGAGCAGGGGCCCTGGGCTTCGGCTCGGGGCCGCTCCACGTGGCACCGCTCTCGCGTCAGGGCGGCTGCTTGGGGTTGGCACCAGCCGTTCACGTGGAATCTCCTCGCGACCCTACCCCGCGGGGGCGGCACCATGCCCGGCATTGTGATCGAGGCGTAGATTGTTGCCCATGAGGGTAGCGACTAGTCGCCGCATCGTTCGGCAGGGCGCTCACCACGAGAGGAGGGCCAGGAGCAATCCTAGCCCTCGTGTGCAATCCGTTACGGCTCCGGCGTGGCCGCCGTCTCCCCAAGCGGCTCGATAATGGCGATCAGCGCCACAACTTCCGTGTTCCCGACCACCTCCCCGCCCGTGACACTGCCGGCTGGGATGAAGAAGGCATCGCCCGCGCTCACCGTCACCTCCTGGCCCGGACTGACCATCGAGATGATCGGTTCGGTCCCTGGTGTCCCCAGCTCGGCCACCCCGCGCACGACCTGGACCGCTGGTCCCCCGGTGGTCCGGAGGGTGAGGCTTCCGGCCTCGACGTGGTCCACTTCCACCCCGACTCGGGCGTCCTGTGGGAAGGTGACGCCTGGGGCAATGGTGGTACGCACGATATCGATCTTGGCGGGACCGGGCGGCAGTTGCTCGACCGCCCCGAAGGCGAGTGGTTCGAAGGTTATCCCCGCCGGCGCCTCCTCTCTGGCAGCGGGCGTCGCCTCGGTCGCCGCGTCTTCGGATGGTTCGATGTACACAATCAGGGCCACAACTGGCTCGGGGCCGGCGTTGCGCACCTCGCCGGTCGCGAAGGGCGGCAAAACCACCGACTCACCCGGCCCGACGGTAAACGCTACCCCGGCCGTGGTGGCTTCGGGGGGCGCCAGCACGCCAGCAAACACCATGCGCGACACCGGCACCGCGGTCGTGATGGTGAAGGTGAAGGTCCCGGACTCGACCGCGATGAGGGCCACCCACGGCTCCGGGTCGATGTCGATGCCCGATCCCGGAGCGAAGCCCATCCGGCCGAAGCCGATCTCCGCGGGCCCCGGCGGGAGCTGCTCGACCACACCCAGCGCCAGAATCGCAAACGGGATGCCCGAGGGCATCCCCGCCTCGGCGACGGGGCTGGCCTCCTGGGCTACGGCGCCGGCACCCGTGGGGAGCGCGACGGCAAGGGCCAGAATTGAGACAAGGGCAACGAGACGGCGCATGGTGTGGGTCTCCTTCGTCATGATGACCGGGTGCCCGCCTCGGTGGCGAGCGTGCGTCTCATAGCGAAACCGAGCGGGCTCCGGAGACCCTGTCGTACGGTGCGAGCGAGGCGCCGAGGCCGCAGCAATGTGCGTGCACGGGCGCCGCGTAGCAGACCCGCGAGGCAGGGAGCATCACCACCCAACTCGCATGGTCGACGTCCCAGGAGCAGGAGCCGCGCCACCTCGCGATCGCTCGACGAAGGGCATCTTTAGAGCTTAGAGCGCGACCTTCCATTGTGGGATCGACGCCTGCCTGGACCGTTCTTGTGCGCCCTGCAGAAGGGTTGCGACACGGCGCACCGTGCGAGGGCGGGATGATCTCCCACCCTCGCAGCTCCATGCGACGAGGTCGCCGTGCTCCTCCCGACGCGATCGCTTAGACGCGCGGCTGGCAGGTCCAGCTGCTGGAGCCGTTGCTGGTGATGTAGACGCACTCGTAGCCGTGGCAGCAGTACGGCGCGCTGTACGTGCCGGTGTCGGCGTCATAGGCGCCACAGCCGTCCCCCTGCTTCCCACACTGCTGCTGGTTCTTCTTGCGGTTCTTCCGGCGGTTCTTTTTGCGGTTCTTCCGGCGGCGCCGCCCGGCCGAAGCATCCTCCATCTGCAGCAGCACGCCACCGGCGGTGATGCCGGTCGCACCGGCCACCAGACCCCGCAGCGCCTCGCGCCGGGTCAGGCCGCTCCCGAAGAGTCGAGCGATCGCATCGAACTTGGTGCTGTCCATCTGCGCTTTCTCCTTCTGCCGCTCGCTAGCGGTGGTCTCCGTTGCGCTACCCCTACGCACGTCTGGGGCTGACTCCACTCTAACAGCCGCGACAGCGCACGGCTGTCAAATCGGGAACAGCTGGCCTGTCAAACAGGGAACAGGGCACGCTGAGACCCGGGTCATGCCCGGTCGATGAGGTCGAGCCTCAAGTGAGACAGGACCGGCATGTGGAGGCAACGGCATGAGGGGTGCATGGGGGGCGACACAGCCGGGTGAGGCTGGGGCAACCGAAGAGACAGGTCATCACCCCGGAGCCGCCTGTGACAGCGATACTCCGGGGTGATGCCATGGACGCGCCCGCTGCAATTCAAGCGCCTGCCCGTCGTATCGGATTGGGTGACGTTGTCGCATCCCTCGCGCCGAGGCGGACCATGCCGGTGCTAGAAGGCGCAGGTGCCTGTCGCTTGGTTACAGGTCGCGCCGGCCGGGCAGCAGACCTGGCCGCAGACCAACTCCGGCCGGCAGAAGCAGTGGCGGGTGCCGTTGACGCTGGCACAGACCTCGTTGGCCCGGCAGTCGCTATCGAGGCAGCAGGTGCCGTTGCTGCGGTCACACTGGATCCCTTCCGTCGGCTCCTCCGTGTTCCCGCCGGTGTCCTGCTGGTTCCCGCCGGTGCCCGTCCCGCCGTTCCGATTCTTCTTGCCCCGCTTGTTCCGGCGCCGCTTCTTGCGGGCGTCGGTTTCGTCGGCACCGAGCAGGGCGAATCCCCCGAGACTGAGGGTGGCCGTCCCCAGGAGACGCAGCGCCCCCCGCCGGCTGCGGCTCTGGCCGAGGGTCGTCGTCAGCTGATCAAACCGCGTGCGCTCCATGACCGTCTCCTTCTCGCTCGCCTGCCTCGTCTGGGCCATCCCCGTCCGTGGCTATCAGCTTAGGGGACGGGCCCGGGGTGGACGGCCAAGACGGGAACCGGACGCGTGTCAATCCGGGAACAGTGAGGTCGGGGTCGTTGCTGTCGTCTCGAACCGGTCCGCAGGGTGCCGGGCGGCTGGCGCGGCCGGTTCGCAGTGCGCGCCAGGTGTTCGAAAAGCGGCCGGCGGCGTTCCCAATACTCGGCCACGGCCGCCGGGTCCATCCACATGTTGTCGGCTTCGGCCACTCCCGCGCGGCGTTCGAGGTCGGCGATGGCACGCTCGAACACCTCGTAGACGGCTCGAGCATCCTCCACCGTGCCGGCGCGGCCGGAGACTCAATCGGGGCACGACCCACAATAGACCTCATCAATTCGAGAGATTGGCGGTTCTTCCTATAATTACTCAGCGTGCTCTGAAAAAGAGCGCGACTCCTAAGCTTGCGATTTAACCCCGGCGCGGTGCTTGCGCCAAAGGTCTCAGGTCCCATTACGAGCGAACGCGGCTCGCTTCGGGTTTCGCTCTCGATCCGCAGAGGGTTTTGGCACGCTCACGGCCAGTGGTGTAGCGCGCCAACGCGCTAAAACCTCGGTTCTCCTCGGCATCGAGGGCGAGACAGGCTCGGCACCGCAGGTAGTTGGCGCTCCAGAGTGGCCCTCGCACCGCGTTCGTCCTGCCACCATGGAAGATGAGCGGCCATGGCGATGGCGTCCATCCGGGGGATCCCAACCGGTTTTAGGGCCGTGGCGCATCTGGCCCGAAGACCCGACGCAGCATCGGGCTGGTGAACTCTGGTGCCAGGCAATCCATGGAGATCTCGTCCCACCAGTGGCCGCCCATCCAATGGCTCTGGCGCCGGCGGCCGACGACTGCCCGGACAGTTCGCGCCTCAGCGAGCGCTTGGTCTGCGCCTCCTCGTCGCCGTACCTGGCTACGGCGTCGGCGTCGCGGCGGTGCTCACGACGGCCAGGTTGGCGGCCAAGACGATGGCGGCCGTCGTCCCATCGTTCCGGATTTCGCCGCGCGTGAACGCCGGGAAGAGGGCGGCGTCTCCGGTACGCATCACCGTCGGCGGGGGAGCGGGTGTGCCCTGCCCGACCTGCCGGGCCACCGTCACCGGTGGCTCGACGCGGACGGTCAGCTCGCCAGCCGTGACATAGACCAAGTCTGCTGTCGGATCGGTCGGGTCAAAGGGGACAACCGCGCCCGGAGCAAGGATGCTGCGCCCCAAGGAGAGGAAGGCCGTGCCGGGCGTCAGGACCTCTAGGGTGCTCGAGGCCAACGTCCCACCCGTCACACCGGGGAGGGGGCCTGCCACCGGCGAGGCAACTGGGGTCCCTCCCTGCGCGCGCACGGGGGGCGAACCACCCGGCTTCGCTAGGCCCGTCAGGATCAACGCCGTGACTACCACGCCGATCACACTCCAGCGCATGAGCGGCTCCTTTCTCCCCATCCATTCTGGCATCTGCACCGTGACCGCTCGGCCACCATCGGGGGAGCGCAAGATCAATGCCGTGACCGAGAATCAGGGCAGAGTGCCAGCTTCGATCGGGCCATGACTGATCTCTCGCGTCAGCTCAGCGCCGCCATCCTAATCAGGGCAGGAGTGACCCCGACAGCGAGCGGGATTTGCGCGTGACCGGGCGTGAGATCCGTCGTGCAAGCGTCCCGCCGGGGTTAAATCACAAGCT